>JBPYDW010000074.1:0-5955 GCA_051986335.1 Vulcanimicrobiaceae bacterium
ACGCTCGCCGTTTCGTACGGGACGTGCGAAACGTAGTTCTTCTTCGCGTATGGAGAGATCACGAGCAGCGGCACGCGAAAACCGTTGCCGTCGTAATCTTGATACGGCGGCGCGACGTGGTCGTAGAAGCCACCCCAATCGTCCCACTGGACGAAAATCGCGGTCGAGTCCCAGAACTTACTCTTGCCCACCGTGTTCACGATTGCGGAGACCCACGAGGGACCGAACCCGCCGCCGCACTCGAGGTGATCGGATTCTGCACACTCGGGCGTAATCCAGGTGAAATTGGCGAGATAGCCCTTGTGCACGTCGGTGATGAATTTCCAATTCGGCGAGATTACTTTTTTCCAGTCGTGGCCGTAGAAAATGTGCTTCACGGCCTGATAGGCGGACCACGTTCCGCCATTGCCGCCGGTGGCGCGACCGTAGCGCACCGCGTAGAAATGCCACGATAGGTTCGCCTTGTCGAGCTCGTCGCCGAGCGTTGTGTAGTCAAAGCAGGCTTGCTGCGCGGGGCCGTTGGGGTTGCGATTCTGGGTGATCGTCGCGACAAAATCGCCCGAGCCGCCTTCACATCCCCAGGCGCCGTAGGGTAAATCAACGCTCGACTGTGCCTGCGCGGCAATGACGTACTGGTGCGCGACGAAGCTCTCATCGAGCTGCGACTGAAACATATGGTCGGCGACGACCCACTCGTGGGCCATGTCGAAATACGGCTTCGACTCACTGTGCGGAACGTAGACGTACTGCGGGTTCGCCGGTCCACCGAACGAATTTTCGTTGTTGAAGCCGTTCATCCGGCAGTGGGTGCCGGGAAGGCTGCCGGTTCCGTTACAGGCCGCGATCATTGCGTACGCGGAGTGATCGATGACGTAGACCGTCTTGAGAGACGACGGTTGCAACGTAATCGCTTGTCCGTATGAGTTCTGTCCGGTGGGAACCGTCTGCGCACCTGGATAGCCTTGGAAGAGATTGTCGAAGCTGCGATTCTCCTGAACGACATAGACGATGTGCGTGATCTTCCCTGCGCCAGTGCCGCGCAGCGCGCGAACGGCCATCTCGCTTTGCATGTAGGGTAGCGACGATTGCGCGCCGGAAGCGCAACCCGCCAGCGCGAGTACCGAAAAAGCTGCAGCATAACGCCTCGTCATGCCGACCCGCTTTCAGCGGGGCTTGCGGTGCCGCCTGCGACTCAGTTGAGCTCGGATTCCCAATCCTCGGGGACGCGGCCTTGCGGTCCGGGAACTGGTTGATCCTTTGGGTGCGAGCGCGGTTCGGCAAGTCGCGGGCCTCGCATGAACTCCGCTGTGTCGTAGTTGTAGAACCAATCTTCGCCGGGTTCAAAACTCGCGATTATCGGGTGATGAGTCGCATCGAAGTGCCCGGTTGCGTGCCGTTTTGGCGAGTTGTCACAGCAGCCGATGTGTCCGCACTGCGCGCAACGGCGCAGGTGCAACCACCAGCCGTTCTCCGCGAGGCATTCCACGCAGCCGGTGCCCGACGGTTTGGCGTTCGGATCGATGCCGTCAATAAGTTGCGTCATATTTTGGCTGCCAGTTTCATCGTGGCCGGTCTATCGGCCTGGGCTGCGCAAAGCTCGCCGATTACCTCTTCGGCCAGCGCAAACGCGGTGCTCATCCCGTTGCCCGTCGTGATCGCGACGACTCGCGTGTTCGGTTCGGGAGCGTAAACGAGCGATTCGCACGACTCCGATTGCGGATAAAGGCCAATCCATCGCTCGACAACTCTCCGGTTTGGAATACGTAAGACCGTCTCTGCAATCCACAGGATTGCCGCTTCGACTTTGCTCAAGAAAAACGGATCGAGCGTAACCCCGTATTCGTGCGAATCGCCGATCACGAGCGTTCCGTTGGAACTCTGTACTGCGATGAGGTGGATGCCGAAGGCAACGATTTCGGGGGCGTTTTCGGTGAGCAATCGGCGAAGTGCGTTTGCAGCCGGCTGCGCGCTGAAGCCCGGGTAGCGAATCAACCCAAAATCGGACATGATCGCCGCCGGCAAATGCCAGTCCCGCGGTTGTGGCTCGAGCCGAAGCATATGCAGCTTACACAACCGTACCTTGTGGCTGGAAAACGCCTCGGGGAAAAGGC
The DNA here is from genome assembly GCA_051986335.1 of Vulcanimicrobiaceae bacterium. Classification (GTDB taxonomy): domain Bacteria; phylum Vulcanimicrobiota; class Vulcanimicrobiia; order Vulcanimicrobiales; family Vulcanimicrobiaceae; genus JBPYDW01. The sequence continues at coordinate 2,112 of JBPYDW010000074.1, forward strand.
TGACGAGCTCGGCTCCCGGCGCCACGACGACGCGATCGGCATAAAACGTTTTTCCGCTCGTCTCGATTTTGGGCGTCGCAATAGACCAAACGTTGGTCGCTCGCGCAAATGTGACGCCGAGGCGGCTTTCGAGATATGAAGCCAGCGCCGGGATTGCAGTGCGAGCCTCGACGCGCAGCTCGTGAGGACTCCATAAAGCACCGGCAACGCCGTTGCGTCGTGCCATCGGCACGCGTCGTGCGAGCTCGGCTTGCGACATTAGCTCGCATTGGGCGCCCATTTCCGTGGCAACAAACTGCTCGAGTACGTGAAGCGCCTCGCTGCAGTGGACGATGAGGCATTCGTTGCGATGGACGATTGGAATATGCGCCGCCGCGGCTACTTCGAGCCATATATCGCGCGATCGTCGAGCGCGCTGCCACACCGTTCCCGCCGATTGTCCGCTCACCGTGATAAACCCGAAGTTTCGGACCGACGCCCCGTTTGCACGGTCGTCACGATCGAAGACCAGGACACGCAAGCCTGCGCGGGCCGCGGCGAGCGCGTGGGCGAGTCCGACGATGCCGGCTCCGACGATCGCTAGGTCGTAGCGCGGCGCGCTCACTTTGCTATCGGCTGCTCGCCGGAAGCGATGCGGTCTTCAATCGAGCTGACTACCTCCGGCAGATCTGCGACGGTGTCGATTATGTAATCCGGGCCGCAGTCGCGCAGAGCGGCATTCGCTCGCTGTCGCAAGCGTGACTGCTCGTCCGGACCGAGTGCGCGCCACTGCGCGAGCGAGAGACCGACTTCGTTCCCCGATATCGCAACCGCCACGGTCCATAGTCCGGCGTTGCGACCTTCCTCGATGCCGGCGCGGGTGTCGTCGACCTTGATCGCGGGCGCGGTGGTGGCAATTCCAAGCAGATCGAGGCAACGAAAGGAGAGATCAGGGGCGGGGCGTCCGGCGGCGACATCGGAGGAGCTTACAATGCAGTCCGGTTGGAATCCGTGCCTCTGAGCAGCGCGCGCGAGTACGCCCATCATATGCGCCGAGTAGCCGGAGTTCGAGCCGATTTTGACGCCGCTTGCGCGAAGTTGCGCTACGGCTTCGAGCAGCCCGGGAATCGGCTCGGCGTAAAGTGGTAGGACGTCGGCCAAAGCGTTGCTGAACTCGTCGAAGAGGCGGTCGACGTCACGATCGGTTGGTGCCGCGCCGCGAGCGGCGAGCCAGCGCGCCGAAATAGCCTCGTCTTCCAATAGTGATACGAGGTGTCGGCGCTTTTCGAGTCCCATGAACGCGCGGATTTCCTCGGTTGAGACGGGCACGCCCGCGCGCTCAAAGGCTGCAGCGAAGGCCGCGACCGGTGCGAGCGATCCAAAATCCACTGCAGTGCCGGCCCAATCGAAAACCACTGCACGAATTATCCCCCGATTGCGCATCCCATGGCCACTATAATGCGAAGCCGGAGCAGGCACAAGCTACGACGCCGTCTTTTGGTGGCGCGTTAGATCATCGTCTTGCTTACGGGAAGGGCGACTAAACCGTTGCCGGCTGACGGATCCTCCAGCCCATGATCAGAAGCCACAGCATCAGGACGATTTCGCCGAAGAACGTCACGAAAATGAAGTCGAGATTGACGTTAGGAAAGAGGTACGGTTGCAGCGGATTGATTATCCAGCCGATCCCGTTAATAACGACGATGACTCCGAGCCACTTCGGAAGGTAACCCGAACGAAATATCAAGCCGCCGACGAGCAGCAAATGCAGGCCAAAGATCAACAAACTCATCGACCACCCGTAACGAAATGAATGCAGAAGCAGGGCGATCTGCGAGTGAAGCTGGCCCGAGCCGAAGAGAGTGAGGTACTCCGGCGTCGTAATCATCCGATACACCGTAAGGAGGTTGAACGACGCGACCAAGGCGACGGCAGTGTAGACCAATTGAAAGAGCGCCGCAAGCAGCGACACCGCTTTGTTTACGGGAGCGAGTAAAAAGTAGAGGGCCCAAGCTATAACGACGTCGCCGATAAAGTTGATCAAATAGCAGAAGAAGATGGCAACAAAGGTTCCCGGATGCGCGGTGATGTTTGCAACGGTCTGCTCGATGTGCCCCGGAATGACCAGCTTCGGATAGAGCGTAAACTCGGCATAGCTGACCGGATTGAGCAAGTATCCGAAACCCGCAATTACCGCCGCCTGACGTAGAGTCAATCCCTCATTCGTCACCAGGAAGCTTCATTGCGCCTTCGACCGGGTGGCTCCTCGTTAGTCGCCGTCATGCGAGACGACAGCGAACCAATTGTATCGGCGTTGGGTTTCAGGGCCCATGAAAGCAGCTCAAATTTCTAAGCCGGGAGCGGATTTTGAAGTCGTCGAGCGGGACATCCCGCAGCCGGGTCCCGGGCAAGTGCGAATTCGGGTGTTGGCCTGCGGCGTTTGTCACAGCGACGTGGTCACAAAAGAAGGCTTGTTTCCGGGCATCGTCTATCCGCGCGTGCCCGGTCACGAAGTTGCGGGTACGATCGACGCCATTGGGCCCGGCGTGAAGGAGTGGAAGCCGGGCGAGCGCGTCGGCGTTGGCTGGCACGGCGGGCACGACGGAACGTGCCTTGCCTGCAGACGCGGTGACTTCTTGATGTGTACGAACGCACAGGTTTGCGGCATCTCCTACGACGGCGGCTATCAAGAGTATATGATCGCACCGGCTGAGGCCGTAGCGCATATGCCGGAGTCGCTCGATCCCGCGCAAGCCGCACCCCTGATGTGCGCGGGCATCACCACATTCAACGCGATCCGTCACAGCGGAGCGTTGCCGAGCGATCTCGTCGCGATACAGGGCATCGGCGGCCTCGGGCACCTGGCGATACAATTCGCTGATAAGTTCGGTTACCGAGTGGCGGCGATTAGCCGCGGAGCTCATAATGCGGCGCTGGCAAAGAAGCTCGGCGCGGATGTCTACATAGACAGCGCCGCGAGCGATCCGGCAGACGCGCTGCAGAAACTGGGCGGAGCTCGCGTGATCCTGGCGACCGCACCGAGCGGTAAGGCGATGTCCGCGCTCATCAACGGCTTAGGCGCGAACGGCACGATGGTTGTGGTGGGAGCCGCGTCCGATCCGATTGAGGTCTCGCCGAGTCAGTTGATCTCCGGCCGTACGGGCATTGCCGGCTGGCCTTCCGGCATTCCAACTGATTCCGAAGATACGCTGCGCTTCGCTGAGTTGACCGGCGTCCGTCCGATGATCGAAAAGTATCCGCTGGTAAATGCCGCAGAGGGTTACGCGCGCATGCTCAGCGGGCAGGCGGAGTTCCGCGTGGTCTTGACGGTTTAAGGTACCCCGGCATTGGTCGGCTCGGCGACGTCACTTGGATGACATCGACACGGGGCCATCGTGGGTCGCGCGGAGGGTTACACTGACACTCGCGCTGCCAGTATCATAGACAGCTTTGATTTAACCAGAAGTCCCCGTCCTTTCAAGCTGATGATACGCGCCAAATACTCATGTCGCGTGTTCATCGCGGAGCCGCAATATGAGACGATCGATAAGCAGGCGATTTTGGGGCTTTGAAAACCTGCGTTCGCTCAGCAATCTTTAAGCTCATCGCTCAAATTGAATTCAAAAGCGTTCTTGATAACGCGCGGGCGCGAGCTTTTGATTTTTTTCTATTGCAATCGCACAGGAAAGCAGGGCACAATACTTTCAGGTGACACTTCCAGTCTCCAAATCGAGGTAAAAACAACAACAATGAAACTCTCTTTCCTGAGCCGTTCTCTGAGTCTTCTCGGCCTGCTCGCGGTCTTTATGAGCCAGTCGACCTGGGCTACGGCCGGGACGCTCGGCGGCATGGCCGGCTTCGTAAC
>JBPYDW010000075.1:0-2123 GCA_051986335.1 Vulcanimicrobiaceae bacterium
CTTGCGTTTCGGCACGTGCCCGGTCGTCACGTTTCGTCGGTGATCCAGCGGACGAAGTCGGCGACGCGCGGCCGCCCACCGTGGTAGCCGCTCGCCAACGGATGCTGTAACTCTCCGAAACGCGCAATGCGCGAGGCGCCGGTGGCAATCGCCAGTTGTACCACGTCGGGGCGTGCGCGATCGGTCGCCAGTGCTTCTAAACCGATGCCGTGAGCTTCGAGATATTCGACCGCTTCCGCCGGCGAATCCACGCCGAGCACGCCGAGCGAATGAGGCAAGAAGAACGGCGGCTGCGAGCGCGGCGGCTCGGCAACGATGAGATGCGTCGCGCTCCCCTGCGAAAAGACCGTGCCGGTTCCGGTGGCCGATTGAAACGCGGCTAAGGCGCGGGCGCTGCCGATCCGCGCTTGTACGCCTGGTTCGCGCCGGGCCGCCGGAAATTCAACCGCCGCGCGCTCGACTGCCGCGGCCAGCAACGAAGCAAAATCTTCGCTGCCGAGAGCCCCGCCGCGTTCGATGAACAGCGCGTGCAACGACAGGCAACCTTCGGTCTCGTAAAGCAACAGGTCGCGGGCGGCTGCGTGGGCTAGCTCGCGCGCCTTTTGCGCGTCGGTTAATGCGTCGCGCGTTACGTAGCCGGCGCTCGCCTTTGCGCCGAATCCAATGAACCGTGCTAGCGGAGCGCAGCGCGCGCGAATCTTCGCTAGGGTATCGTCGCCGCCGAAAGCGACGACGGCCGCAAACGCGTGCAGGCCGGCCGAATCGTCATCGCCCTCCCACGCTTTGGCCATCGCGGCGTGCGCGAACGCATCGTCCTCTTCGGCCAGCGTGCGAAAGAAGGCGGCGATCAGATGATCTTCGCGGTCCTTCACCAGCACGTCGCACTTGGCGCACAAGGCAAAGACTGCGGGCAGCAGAGCGACGCCGATGGTCGTGCGGCTGGAGACGATGCAGACATTTCCGAGCGGTAGCGCTCGCGCGCGCGGCCGCCCACGGCGGTCGACGAACTCGTCCAGCGCTTGTAGCGAGCCCAGCTCGCCGGCAATCGTCGCCTCGAGCCCGGGTGCATCGAGAGATTCAAACAGCCGATCCAACGCGTACTCGACCACCGGCGTCGAGTAGCCGGTGCGTTCTACGATTGCGTCCAGCGCCCGAACCCGTGGCGGAAAATCGGCATCGCTCCAGCGCGCCGCGGTATCGGCGATTGCCGTGACGATCTGGTGAGCTCCCAGCGTGTCCAGCGCGCTCATGCTCGGCGCAACTCTTCGGCGTCGAGCGAACAGCCGCGCAACGCGGCGCCGCGCTCGCGGCCGAGCAGGATGAGACCGTCTGCCGTCGTCGCGCCAAGATCTTCGGTCAAGATGGCAACGCACGACGCGCGATTCGCAATGTCGACGTGCACCAGCGCGCCCACGACGCCGTGCGGCAGCGTCTTTCCGTCGGGCCCGACCGCCCGCGTGCGCAACCACGGCGGCGCCTTCTTTAATCGCATCTCACCATCGAAGTCGCGCTCCCGCAGCAGCACGTCGTCGTAATACTGCGAGGTCAGCTCGGTCATGCCGTATTCGGCGACAATGCGCTCTTGGGCGATGCCAAATGTGTCCGCAAGTTCTGCGTAGAGTTGCCACGGCTCGACGATGCGCGTGCGGCCTTTGAACCCGCCGGTTTCCATCAAGCGCGAGCCCGCCGGCAATACAAACCGCCCAGCGCGCTCGCGCAAGGCGTCGCAAAGATGCACGTACGCGAACGCGGTGCCGGCGATACAGACCGGAATCTCCTTAGAGATTGCGGCTTGCAGGTCGGCGACGAAAGCGTCGACGAGCAGCTCGTCGCCGCGCAGATACCAGCCCGCCGTTCCAGTTCCGCGTCGTTCCGCTACGCGCGCCATCATGTATCCCAACGACGAGCGTTCGTTTTCGCGCGGGTCGGGTACGAGCATGAAGTATTGCAACGCCGCGCGGTCGGGCAGCATGAAGTGGTCGAAGCCCGCCAGCAGCGAAGCGTCGTACAAGTCGCCGGTCTCCATGTAGTGGTGTCCGGTGTTTCCTTGCGTCGTGCCGCTCGTCGCGAACGTTAGCTTCGCATCGCGGAAGTCGAACGTGGTCAGCGTCGCCTGTTTGAAC
>JBPYDW010000076.1:0-2026 GCA_051986335.1 Vulcanimicrobiaceae bacterium
CCGCGTGCGCGACGTCGACGGCAACGAATACGTCGACCTGACCGCCGCCTTCGGCGTGGCCAACGTCGGCTATTCCAATCCGCAGGTAGTACGAGCGATCGGCGATCAGGCGGCCCAGTTGACGCACGGGATGGGCGACGTTCATCCGACCGAAGTGCGCGCCCGCCTATTGGCGCGGCTGGCGACGCTCGTGCCGGCCGATCTGGACAAGATTTTCTTGGCGACAACTGGCTCGGAAGCGGTTGAAGCCGCACTGAAGACCGCGATGCTGGCTACCGAGAAACCGCACGCGGCGGCGTTCCGTGGCGGCTATCACGGCCTTTCCCTCGGAGCGCTTTCGCTCTGCGGCATTCCACGGTTTCGCGAACCGTTCGTTACTGCCGTCGCCGGTCAGACGTTATTCCTCGACTATCCCGCGACGGGCGAAGAGGTCACCGCCGCGCTCGCTAGCGCACGGCGCGCATTGGAAGCACGCACCGACGTCGGCGCCCTCTTCGTCGAGCCGATACAAGGGCGCGGCGGCGTGCGCGTTCCGCCGGTCGGTTATTTGACGGGTTTGCGCGAGCTGTGCGCCGACCTCGGCATTCTGCTGATCTTCGACGAGATCTTTACCGGCTTCGGACGCACCGGCGACTGGTTCGCTGCGATCTTCGAGAACGTGACGCCCGACATCATGTGCGTCGGCAAAGCGATGGGCGGAGGCTTTCCGATCAGCGCGATGATCGCCCGCTCCGAGATTATGGATGCCTGGCCCGAATCGAGCGGTGAAGCGCTGCACACGTCGACCTTCATCGGAAACCCGATGGGCTGCGCGGCGGCACTGGCAACGATCAAAGAGCTCGAGTCGCGCGAGCTACCGCAGCGCGCGAGCGATCTCGGCAAAACGCTGGGGGAGCGCTTGTCGGCGCTTCGCTCGCATTCGGCAGTACGTGACGTTCGCGGGCGCGGGCTGATGTGGGGAATCGAGCTGCCGGACGGTGCCGCGGCGGCGCGCGCCGTGACCGCCGCACTCGGTAAAGGGGTTATCGTGTTGCAAGCCGGAGTCGAGGGGAACGTGCTCTCGCTGACGCCGCCCTTAGTCATCGAACAGCGCGAGCTTTTTGCCGCCATCGACATTCTGGAAGAGTGCATCGCATGAGCAAGACCTACAGAGTCGGGATCGTCGGCACCGGGTTCGGCACAAAAGCCCACTTGCCGGCGCTGCTCGCGCATCCGCGCTTCGAGGTGGTCGCGCTGGCATCACCGTTCACCGCCGGAGCAATTGCCGCCGAGCGAAATATCGCGCATGCGTTTTCTTCCTGCGCCGAGATGGTCGGCGGAGTCGAGCTCGACGCCGTCGTTGTCGCATCGCCGCCGTTTGCTCACCGCGACGACGCGCTGGCAACGCTCGACGCTAAGAAGCACCTGCTGTGCGAAAAGCCGTTCGCGCTGAACGTCGCTCAGGCGCAGGAAATGGTTGCTGCGGCGGAACGCGCCAAGACGGCCTGCGGCGTCGTCCACGAGTTTCGCTGGATACCGCAGCGCTTGGCGTTGAAGGAGATGGTAACCAACGCGCATCTTTCGCCGCTACGCGAGATCGAAGTTACGCAGCTTGCGGGCTGGTTGCGGCCGGACGGCCGGCGCGAACGCGGCTGGTGGTTCGAGCGCAAGCGCGGCGGCGGCATCGCCGGCGCGCTCGGCTCGCACCTCATCGACATGGCGACGTGGCTGGCGGGGCGGCCGCCACAGCGTACGAGCGGGACGCTGCGCACGGCCGTGCCGCAGCGCACCGATTCGGCCGGAGGTTTCATCAGCGACGTGGACGACGGCGCCTTTGCGCTGATCGAGTACGGCGACGGGCTGGTCGCGCGGATGAGCGTCGACGGAACGTGTGCCGTCGATCAGGTAACGGTAGCGGTACACGGCGAAGCGCGCACGGCGATTTCGAGTGGAACGTTGATGACGGAGACGCGTTTGTTCAGCGTCGATGCCGAAGAGACGAACGAGCTGGTATGCAAGCCATCACAATATGAAAAGTTCGCCAGCG
>JBPYDW010000077.1:0-4869 GCA_051986335.1 Vulcanimicrobiaceae bacterium
TCCCCAGCCACGTCACGAGCTTGTCGCCCAAATCCTTACGAATCCATTCGAGCTGCGCGCGCTCGACCGGGGCCAGATCTTGCGTAGCGCCTCCGGCAATCTCGCGGTCGGTATTGCCGCGGATGCATTGTGCGTCCACCTCCATCAGGCGCTGCAGAACCTTCTTCGGCTTGGGACCGTCGGCACATAGATCGCCGGCCGCGACGATCACGTCAGCGCCCCCCTGCTGCTCGAGGTCGCCCAAACATGCGTCGAGCGCTAACAGATTACCGTGGATGTCGGAGAGGATGGCGATTCGCAAGGCGATACTCAGTCTCGTTTTAACGCAAGAACAAGGCTGGCCGGCGTAATGCCGATCTTGGTGAACTCGTACAGGTCGATCGCCTCGACGGTGACTCCCGCCTTGCGCATTTTGGCCAGCGAGGTGCGATAGCGAATGTCGGCAATCACGTGGCGTTCGCCGACGCATAACACGCCGGCAGCGAGTTCTTCGCCGCGATCTAGCACGAGGAGCTTGAACCCCGCCAGCGCTGCTATGTCCAATCGGTCCGCAGCGACAACAAGCATATCGGCGCTGACCGCGCCGGCGACCGCGCGCAGCGACGGTGCTTCATCGCTCAGCGGTACCTCGACCACGCGATAGCCGTGGGCCCGGGCGACTTGCGCGAAGCCGTTGCGGCCTATCGCGTTGCTGCGTCTCCCCACGCCAACAAAGGCGGCGTCGCCGATCATCAACACGTCGCTGCCGTCGAGCATCCCAGGCGGCATGATGTGACCCGCCAGCGGCACGTCGATGCGGGCAAACTCCGCCTCGATCCGATCGGCCTCGCCGCGCCGCGTCAGCGACGACGGCCGCATGACCAGCGCGCCGTCTTCGAAGGCCACTGCCGCGTCGGCGGCCCCGACCTCGTAGGGATCGTCGCTATGCGAGTCGACCACGTCGGTTTGCACGCCGCAATACTGCAGCGTCTTGACCAGAACGCCGTGCTGGTCGAGCGCGCGTGCGTAAATTGCTCCGGGTTCGCCGGGCAGCGGCCGCGCCTTTTCGATAGCAGGCTGAGGCCGTACCAGCAGCGCGGCACGAAGGTTAGCAGTGGGTCGCGCAACGAGGCGCGGTCCGAAGTGTATGCTTGAACTCGTCATCGTAGGTTAGTTGTGGGCCGAAGGGGTTCGACGTTAGCGGTAAGACCCCGCCAAGGGGACCCCAATGGCGGCAAACGGCGCCGGGTCCGGGTCGCCGGTGAAGAAATCGGCCATGTCGCTTGCCAGCAAGTCGTCGATCGCAAGGGCCGGCAGGCCAAGAAGTTCCTCCTCGGTCTTCAACACGCTCACCGTCGAGAGGTGACTATGACCGACGTATCCCCGGCGTGCGTACGGCGATACGATCAGGGCGTACGTGCGATGGCGCTCGACATGGTCGCGGGCGCTGCCGATACCGGCATCGGCCGGCATGATAAAGATCGCGGTCGAGCCCCATTGCGGCGAATGCGTCAAATAGTCGACGATCGTGCCGAGGGCGCGGTCGCCGTCGGCGACCTGTTCCGCTGCGGGCGACAGCCCAGCGCCGCTGACCGCGGCGTCCTCCGGAAGCCAGACCGTGGCATACGCCGGCGCGCGGCCCGACTTAGCTAGCCCATCGTAGTCGGAGACGAACTCGCGCGCTCGCACGACGTCGGGAATTGCAGGATTCCAACCGGGGTAGTTCAGGTCAATACAATCGTCAAGCACCGCGAGCGCCGGCACATCAAGTGAGTAGTGACCGCCCAGGCCCGGCCGGGCGCCGGGTACGCCGTCTTCCCGATATCCCGCCAGACGCACCAGATCGCCATAGTCTCGATAGCTGCGTCCGGCACGGTTAAGCTCGTTGAAGATATAACCGGCGCGCGGGTAGTCCTCCGGGTCTTGGGCATGCGATCCCGCAAGAACCGCGTTGTGGGCGAAGGGTATGATCGTGCCGCCGGCAGCGGCCTGGTGGCCGGTATCCGATCGTTCAGCGTCGGAGTAGAAATTGTCGGCCAGCGCAAATCTGCGCGCCAACTCGTGCAGATTCGGCGTGACGCCGGCGGGAAAATCGGTAAGCGTGCCATCGCCGTTGCCGTGCCGCACACCGCTTGCGTCGGTCAGATCGCCCAGCATCGAATCGAACGTCTTGCTCTCCTCGAGGATCAGCACGACATGCTTGATCGCCGACGATTGGCGTAGCGAACGCAACGGCGGAACCAGCTGGTTGCGCGACGCGTACAGCGCGGTCCGAGTGTTGCGCAAGACTGCCAGCGTCGCCTTCGTTAACGGCAGCCGATGCAGCTCGACTCGCTGCAGCGTCGCGCCGCTGCCGCTACCCTTCGCGTTGGTAACGTAAAGCGCGCGACCGTTCGGCGACAGCGCCAGCGCAATCGGATCCCAACCGGTGGGAATGAGGCCCAGACGGCGCGGGCGCGCCGGATTGCTGATATCGATCAGCGCTACGGCGTTCAGGCCCGGCAGCGCGACGAAAAGGCGTCTGCCGGCGCGGTCCACCGTCAGCGCACCCGGCTGCGTACCATACGGCGAACCGGCAAAGAGTTGCAGCGAAAGCTGACCGACGACGTGCGGTGATCCTATCAGGGAGACGATCGCGAGATGGTCGACGCCGGTGAGAGAGACGAACGCATAGCGTCGATCGGGAGTCACGGCTATTCCGCTCGGGTGCGTTCCGCCGACGTTGCGAACGCCGTCGAGAGCCCCGTCCAGCGGCATAAACTGCGGCGAATCCGCGGCGAGATTGCTCTCGGCGCCGATCGCAATCGTCGTTAGCGAGGATGCATTGCGCGTGTCCGCGGGTGCGCTGGCAAACGACGGGGCGGGCAGCGGTCGCGTCGCCGCGTAGCCCATGACGCCTTGGTTCGTGACGAAGGCGCGCTCGCCGTCAACGGCGATGCCGGCGGGCATGAAACCAACCGGTGCACTGCCGAGCACCCGCCGATTGGCGACGTCGAGCGCCATAAGGGTATCGGCTGCTGCGTTGGCGACGTACGCCGTACGGCCGTCGCCGGAGAATGCCAAAGCGGTCGGAAAGCCGATCGGCGCATCGGATTCTTCGCGCAGCGCCCCGCCGTCGGGCAAATCAAAGACGCGCACCACGTTGCTCGCACCACCCGACGCGAGAACGATCGTGCGCGATGAATCGTCTGGATCGGGCTCGGCGATGACGCCGGTGAAGAAATGCCGTTCTTGATAGCTCTCGACGTCTATTTGCCGCAGTGTTGACGCATCGTACGCGCCGATCCACGACGATCCGGTAACAATAACGTACTTGCCGTCGGGAGTCACCGCCATTCCCAGAGCATCGGAGCCGAGCTGCGCGCCGCTGCCGAATGGCGTAACGATTCGCCCGTCAGGAAGAACGGCATCGAATGGCCGAGCGGGATTGAAGGCTCCGGCTACCCGGTCGCCGGCCGGTGCCCGATAAACCGTCATCGGCGCGCGGGTCGCACCAAGCAGAACGGCGGCCAAAGCCGCCGTCACCAGACGTCGCAAAACCACGGGCCTAAGCTACGGAGAAGAGCTTGGTGCTCCCTGTCCTTCCTTCTGTCGCACGTCGAGCCGCGCGAAGGCCCGCGACATTCGTCGCACGCCCTCGTGCGCTTCCTGGCTCGAAAGGCTCCCAAATGAAAGGCGCAGCGCAGGTGGCCCCTTGCGCGTCGGATAGAACGGCTCGGCCGGCATGACCAAGACGCCTTCACGGGCGCAAGCATCAAACGCGGCCTGCGTAGAGATGCGCGGTGGTAGCGCAAGCCACGCGTTCACTCCCGCGGAAGGCGTCGGCACGTTCGCCCACGGCAACAACTCGGCGAGCGCGGAAATGAAGGCGTCGCGGCGGTCCCGATAGAGCGCGCGCGCAGAACGGATGTGACGTGCGTACGCCGGCGCTTCCATGAAGCGCCAAAGCGCGCGTTGCGTCAGCGTCGAGGTAAAGACGTCGGCCCGCACTTTGGCGACCTCGAGCGCGGCTGCCAGCGGACCCTTGCAGTAGAGATAGCCGATGCGCAAGGCGGGGAAGATCGATTTGGACAGACTCTCCATCACGACGACGCGGCCGTCGGTGTCGTACGCCGCTAACGGCGGCGGCGCCGGGCCGTCGTAGGTAAGCTGCCATCCCGTCTGGTCTTCGAGGATCATGACGTCGTGCCGCCGCGCCAAGGCGACGATCTGTTTGGCGCGCCGCTGGCGCAACACCGCACCGGTTGGATTCTGCGCGATCGGATTGATGTAGAGCAGGCGCGGCCGGTACTCGGCGAACACACGCTCGACCTCTTCGGGCGGCACGCCGTCTTCGTCGGCGCGCACCTCAACGTACGTCGCGCCACGAGCGTCAAAGACGCCCAGCGTTCCGGAGTACGTCGGCGACTCGGCAGCGACGACCGTTCCGCGTTCCACCAGCACGGTCGCCACCAAATCTGCCGCCTGCTGCGCTCCCGAGCAGACGATGATGTCGCCCGCCTGTGCGTCGCAGTTGCGCGAGCGCAAGAGACGTGCCAGCGTTTGGCAGAGATCGGAATCGCCGGTAGACGAGCGGTACTGCATGATTGCCGGTGGATCGTCGATCAGCGTTCGGTGAAACGCGCGCGCAAAATCGTGCAGCGGAAACGTTTCGGGCGCAGGATGCCCGGTGGCCAACGAAATCGCTCCCGGAACGGTAGCGCGGGTAAGTTGTTCCATGACGCCGTCGACGCGCTGCGAGAGCGCGAAACGGCCGATATCGGGCTCCCAACGCGTTCCGAACGGCTCGCTTCTTTCCGGGGGTTGTGCGACGAAGGTTCCCTTACCGACGCGCGATACTACCCGCCCACGCGCCGCCAGCAGCTCGTAGGCTTGCGAAACGGTGACCAG
>JBPYDW010000078.1:0-2975 GCA_051986335.1 Vulcanimicrobiaceae bacterium
TTTTGCACCGCGCCTTCGATCGGACCGACGTTGCCGTTGGCGTCGATCGTGCCGGTGCCGGCGATATGTTCCATGCCCGGCTTGGGACGCAGCGAGCGATAGATATCCAACGCGAACATCAGGCCGCCGGAGCTGCCCGAGATGCTGCCGGTGCTAAAGTTGACCGGAATTGCAGGCTGCGGAAAGCGGACGTCGGGATACAGAAAGACGCCGAGGCGCGTTTGACCGGCTAACTTTAACGTGCGCACCGCAAGCTGCTCCGTCTTGCCGTCGCGCACGACCGTCAAGTGCACGGCCTCCCCGGCCCGGCGCGCCGCGGTGAGCGCGCGCAGTTCCTCGATGGTATTAACGGAATGTCCATCGAGCGCGATGACTTCGTCGCCGGCGCGCAGCACATCCCACGCCGGCGTTCCGTCAGCTATTCGACCGATCACCACGCGCTGGCGCAGCGGACCGGTGGAGTAACCGGCTGCGCGTTCGGCGACGTAGACCGCTGCCAGTTGGCTCTCACGCATCGCCTCGCTCATCAGCACGTCGTACTGGTCCACCGTGATGCCGGAGGGTACGACTTGCTCGGTGCGCATAACGTGGCCGCCGGGACGCAGCGCTTGCAGCAACTCGATCGCCGGTACGTCGGGAATCAGCGTGACGTCGGTCATGTCGATGCGCGCCGACGGCGTCGGACGGCCGTGAACGCTGATCACGTGCCGCAGATCGAGCGATTGACCGGGCAAGAGCAGCGAATACGGCGTGCGCCAGAGGACGGCTACGGCCGCCACGAGGGCGGCCGCGCTGTAGACGAACCAGCGGTTCTTGGCTAGGCGGACGTTCAAAACGCTTAGGCTTTCACCGATTCCAGCGAAGAACTCTCCTCGGCGGCAGCTTCTTGATCGAATGCCGCGCGCTTGGCTTTGGCAGCAGCTTCAGCGAGGGGTTGCGCGGCGTCCGGCTGCGTGGAGCGGGTGAGCGACTCGCGCCCCTTGCGCACCGCGCCGAGGGCATTGCCCAGGCGGGCCTCCATTTCGGCCAGCACCTGTGCGGCATACTGATCCGCGCCCTCGCGAATCTTGCGCGCCTTCTCTTCGGCTTCACGCAGCACGACGTCGGCGGTCGTGCGCGCGCGCAGCGTGATCTCGTGAGTATCGACGAGCTCTTCGTGTTTGCCGGCCGCTTCGCTGACGATTGCGTCCGCCTTCTCTTGCGCCGCGCGAATCATCCGATCGTGCCCTTGGGCAATGATCTTCGCCCTTCCGACCTCTTCCGGAAGCGACGAGCGCACCTTTTCGATCAGCTCCATCAGCCGCTCTTCCGATACGATACGGTAACCGGCGGGCAGCCAGGTGGACTCGCGTACGTAAGCTTCGAGCTTGTCCAAGACGCGATAGACGGACATGGGCAATCCTCCTTAAGATGTTTGCAACTGCGCGCGTTTTGCCGCCATCACGCGCAGCACCGGATCGGGCACGAGAGCGGCAACGTCCCCGCCGAGAAAGAAGACTTCTTTCACCATGCTCGAGCTTACGAACGAATACTTCTGATCGGACATCAGGAAGAACGTGTCGACGTCGGAGAGCGAACGGTTCATGAGCGCGGTAGACATCTCGCTCTCAAAATCGGAAACGACCCGCAGGCCCTTGACGATTACGTCGGCCTTTTTCTCCTTGACGTAATCCGCCAACAGGCCGCGGAACGTTTCGACCCGCACGTTAGGAAGGCGAGCGACGCAGTTGGTCAGCATCGCCTCGCGTTCCTCGATGTTGAACATGGGATCGCGCTTTTGGGGATTGGTGACGACGGCTACGATCAACTCGTCAAAGCACCGTGCTGCGCGTTCGATGACGTCGAGATGTCCGTTGGTTGGCGGATCGAAGGAACCGGGATAGATCGCGCGCAGCGGTCGCGAGACTTTTCCGTTATTCACGCCATTCCGACATCCGGCGTGAAGAAGGCGAGGGCGACATCGCCGTACACTTCTTCGCGTATGCCGCGATACCCCGGTAAGGCCGGAAGAATCGTTCGCGCTGCGTGCTCGTAGATGACCAGCGCATCCGGCGCGAGCAGTCCGCGCTCGCGCAGTAGGCGGAACATCGACTCCGGCAACGGCTCCTTGTACGGCGGATCGGCGTAGACGATGTCAAACGGGCCCTCGATGCGGTGCAACGCGCGATCCACCGGCGCCGCGACAACTTCCATTACGTTGCCGACGCCCATCGTCGCCACGGTTTCCTCAATAACGGCGGCGGTTTCGCGATGACCTTCGACGCTTACCACCCGCTGCGCGCCGCGCGATGCCGCCTCGAAGCCAATCGCGCCCGTACCGGCAAAAAGATCGAGGAATCGCGACCCTTCGATGCGCGGTTGGAGGATCGAGAAGAGCGCCTCCTTGACGCGCCCCGGCGTCGGGCGCACGGCCATGCCTTTGGGCGATTTCAGCTTCCTGCTCCCCAACTGTCCTCCGGTGATCTTCGGCATCGCTAGACGCTCAAGTTCTGCGCCATCGGCTGCGGCGCCAGCGGCTCCAGGGCCGGCGCGATCCACTTGGGATCGTTCAGCCACTCCCAACGTACCGTAGCGTACGGAACCGTTCCGAAGGAGAGCAGCTTGTCGTGAAAGCCGCGCAGGGTGAACGCTTTGCCCTCGCGATCGGCGACGTCGCCGAGCAACGACTCGATCTGAACCTTACCGGTCAGGTAGTCGATGGCTTGACCGGGGAACATCGCGAAGCGGGTGCCTTCGCCGCGCGCGGTCGCTTCGTCGATGCCGGCATTCGACTGGAAATAGGCGATCGCCGCCGGCAGCGACATCGCGCCCGTCGCCAGGCCGATGTCGACGCCGACGCGCGTCGCGCGATGGCGCATCAGGTGGATAACGGCGTCGCGCGAGGCCGGATCGTTGTCGTACAAGCCGTTGCGCATCAGCATCTCTTCGCCGTAGAACGCCCAGCCCTCGGCAAAAACCTCGTCCTGTTGAATGTG
>JBPYDW010000079.1:0-12811 GCA_051986335.1 Vulcanimicrobiaceae bacterium
ACTTCAAGTCCCGGCGGACAGGTCACTTCGTGCACCGATTGCAGCTTGCCCTGATCGTTGAGTTCGTCCGACCACTCTGCCACTTGCACGCGCGAGACGCTCTTGGGCAGCGCAATGTCGCCGGAAACCGGGCGCAGATCGTTATTGACGACGGCTTCGGTGATGCGCTGCGCCAAATGCTCGTTGGGATTCTGAAACGAACACGCTACGAACGAAAGCGCGCATAAACCGGCGGCCAACCACGGCTTCACGGACCACCAACCTCCGCGACCGAGGCAATCGGCGGCTTTGCGGCCGGCTGCATGGCGGTAAACGCGGCGAACTCCAAATGCGGATTCCACTCCTTGGCGAGATTGACCGACCACTCGCTCTCGAACAGCGCCACCGGACGGCCGTCCCAATCTTCGACCAGTTTGGCGTTCGACGGCCATTGCGCCGAAGCGATACGGGCGCCTTCGCCCTCGACCCGGCACGCCAACTCGAACGGCAGCAGCGTAATATGCGTCTTCACGTTGTACTCGCTCTCCAACCGGTACTTGACCACCTCGAGTTGCAGTTCGCCGACGGCCGCCAATATTGGTTCGGTACGCGGCGAGCCCCACGGATAAAACACCTGGATTGCACCCTCTTCGCGCAACTGCGCGATGCCTTTGCCGAACGCCTTGTATCCCGACGTATCGATGCTACGAATCGAGGCGAAGTGCTCCGGAGCAAATGTTGGTATCGGCTCGAACTGCGGCACGACGTCGCCCTGATAAAGGGCGTCGCCGATCGCAAACACTCCGGGGTTTGCTAAGCCCACGACGTCGCCGGCGAAAGCCCGCTCGAGCGATTCGCGCTCATCGGCGAACAGCTTCATCGCCCGCGCCAGCCGAACCGGCGCGCCGCTGCGCGCATTGCGCACGCTCATGTCGCGCGAAAACTCGCCCGAGCAGACGCGCACGAAGGCGACCCGATCGCGATGGCGCGGATCCATGTTGGCTTGGATCTTGAACACGAAGCCGCTGAAGCGTTCGTCGGCCGGCTGTAGTCCGCCGCGAGGAACCGGAGCCGGAGCCATGCCGACGAATGCGTCGAGGAAAAGCTGCACGCCGAAGTTGGTCACCGCGCTGCCGAAAAAGACCGGCGTTGCCCGGCCGCTCAGCATTGCGTCGCGATCGAACTGGGCACCCGCACCGTCCAACAGTTCCAATCCATCGATAAATTGCGCGAACGTCTGCTCGTCGCTCATCTCGCGCAGCCGCGGATCGCGTACGTCGGTCACTTGCACTGCGGCTCGCTTGGCCCCGTGCGCGCTGCGCTCGAAAAGGTGCATCTCTTTACTAGCTCGATCGTAGACGCCGCGAAATTCGTCGCCGCTACCCAGTGGCCAATTCATGGCAAAGGCGTGGATGCCCAAGATGTGCTCGAGTTCGTCCAGCAACTCGAGCGGGTCGCGGCTGGGGCGATCCAGCTTGTTCATGAACGTGAACAAGGGAATGCCTCGTGCCTTGCAGATGGCAAAGAGCTTTTTCGTTTGCGGCTCGACGCCCTTAGCCGCGTCGATCAGCATCACCGCGGAGTCGGCCGCTAATACCGTGCGATACGTATCCTCGCCGAAATCCTGGTGACCCGGCGTATCGAGCAGGTTGATGGTGTAGCCGGCATACGGAAACTGCAGCACGGTCGAGGTGATCGAGATGCCGCGCTGTTTCTCGAGTTCCATCCAGTCGCTGGTTGCGGCTCGCTGGCGGCGCCGCGCGGAAACCTGGCCGGCGGTTTGAATCGCGCCGCCGTAGAGCAACAGCTTCTCGGTAAGCGTCGTCTTACCGGCGTCGGGATGCGAGATGATGGCAAAGGTGCGCCGGCGAGCGACTTCGGTCTGAATGGTCATCGATCGTATCTAAAGCCTCGACGGTGTGTACGCGCGCAACTCCGAAAAGTTTCCGGTGAGCCGCACGACGTACAGGCGGTCTTGGCTGCGGTAGAGCGTCACCGGCGGCGGAACGGTCAGGCGATCGTGGCCGCGATGCACGACGACGCGCTCGCCGTCATACTCCAGCGTACAATCGGCGTACACCAAACGAGCGGGAACGGGAAGCGGATGCGCGTCCTTCGGCAGCTTCGCCCGCACGTACTCGCTCGGGCCGCGCGCCAAGTCGATCGGCGAGAAACACTCGGGTAGCACCGAAAGCGCCCAGTCGGCCTCGGCGATAAACGGCTTGGTCTGCGCCGTGTTCGCATACGAATTCGAATCGTGCGGCGGAATCGGCGTTGCATTCACCGACTTTAACGTCAGCGGTTTGTGGGGCTGATGCTGCCACCAAGCGACGGCGAGAACGGCGCTGCCCACTACCAGCACCGTCGCGATCGCAAAGTATCGCAACATGCGCCCGTCACTCCAGCGTGAGCCGCGCCGCACCGATCGTGTAGTCGGCCATACCGTAGTACACGTCGTAGGTACGCTCGCCCAGGTCCGCGCGCGGATCGATGCCGGTGGGAAAGACGACGTTGTCGACGATGCCGCTGCGCTCGTGTTCGGACTCCGGGGTTAGCAAGGGCTTCGGCGAGCGATAGACGACGTGATGCGGCTGGCTGTAATCGCAGATCATCAGCCCGGCGCTGTAGCGAAACTTCGGTTTGGCGCCCGAGTTGTCCACGAGATCGACGCCGTGAAACAGCGACATCCAACCTTCCGCGATTCGCACCGGCGGCGTACCCGCGCCGATCTTGATCGATCCCCAGTCGTCATTTGGGCACATCACCTGCACGCTTTCGTGCACGTCCAGAATTGCTTCCAAGTTCTTTTTGACCGGCTCCAGCGGAACGTACGCGATTCGGATCGATTCGCGGTCCTCGAATGGAAGGCGTTCGATGACCGGAATTGCCGCTCGACCGTCGAGGGCCGAGATATGTAACATGGGACGGTGAAAAAAGGCCAGCGATTGCACGCCTTCCGGCGAGCGAACCGGCTCGGGAAAGAAGACCGCGTCCTTATCGTCGCCGATATGCATTCCCGGTTTGTCAAAGTGCACGAGACCGACGCGCTCCCAGACCTCACAATCGGGCGAGACCGCGATCGCAATCCGCGGACCGAGTGGACCGAAGGCCGTGTAGGCCATGACGAAGCGATCCAAGACAGGGATGAACGTGACGCGCGGATCTTCGCAGCCATAACCGGGAGTGGGACGCAGCTCGTATGCGGCTTGCGGTTGAAGCGCAAAACCATCGCGCTGCGCATCGAAACTCCCGTTTTCGAATAGTCGCACGCGCCCGACCCGCGAGATGTTCCCTTCGGCGACCGCTCGCGGAAAGAGGCGCAACTCGCCGCCGCGCGTCCGCGCGGCGGCCGGATTGAGCACTCCGCATACTTCGGTGGCATCGCCGTCGGGCGAGAGCACCAGCCCCAGTCGCTGGATCGTTGCGTCCAAACGCTCGATCGTGCGTATCGTCATGCCTCCGGCTCTCGACTGCGGCCGGCACCGAGCGCCGTAACGATCTCGTGAACGGAGCGATTGGCCGCTGCCGCCAGCCGATCGAGACTCGACGACTCGTCGACTAGATATACCGTGGCGGCCGGTGCCGCGCCGGTACGAATCGACGTGTATTGCATGCCGACAAACAGGACGTCGCCGCTACCGGCCGCGCTTGCCGGATATCCGTCGGAGTAGCCGCAACGTACCGAGGCCACCTTGGCGGCTTGCGCCAACCGTCCGTCACCATAGCCGATGCGCGCCCCAGCCTCGAGCCCCTCGCTTCCAATCACCGCCGCTTCGACGCGAATCGCATTGCGCACGCCGGGAATATCGGCGCACCCGGTCGCGCCGAAAAGGCCGACGCCGATACGAACGTAGTCGCCCAGAGCTCCACGTTGCGCCAGCGGCAGCGTCGAGGCGGCGTCCAGCGAGATCACGCGTACGCCATTCCGTCGCAACGTGGCAACGCCCTCGTGCAAGCGTTCGACTTGCGCGTCGATCGCGCCGAGATCGGGCAGATGCGTCCACATCTCCACCTCTGCGCCGTGCGCTGCCAATCGCGGTGCGAGCGCGCCCAGCGCATCGAGCTCTATGCCGGTCCAACCCGCTGCCGCGCGCAGGCCGATGCGCAGGCGCAACGGTCGTCCTCTCGCCGCCGCCCAGCCGGCCGCGATCGTAAGTTCATCGCCGTTGGAGATGGTGACGAGCGCACCCGCATCGAGCGCTTTGGGAATTAGCGTCGGTTCGATCGAGCCCAATATCACGATCGGCTTGTCCGTCACCGCGCGCACTGCGATCAGTTCGTCCACATCCGCGACGCAGAATCCCGGGCAGATGTCGTCGAGCGTTCGCACGATGTCGGCGGCACCGAAACGGTAACCGTCGGCTTTGACGACGGCACGAACGGGAACTCCGGCATATGCTTGCCACGCTCGCGCGTTGCGAGCGACGACGTCGAGGTCGCACCAGATTCGCGGAAGCATCGTTTGGATTCCCGAGCTTACGGTAGCACCGTATTGGCGACCGGTTCGTCCGACGGCGTCACGACTTCCACGCGGATTCCCGGCTCGTAGACCGTGTTGGGGATGATCCACAGCGTGTACGTGCGGTAATCGCGCGACGGATCGCCGCCGTCGGGCGGAGCTTGCTCGAAGGCGACGACCCGTACGCGTTGATCGCTGGCGCGAATCGATTCGATCACCTGGCGGTAGCCCGTTCGATTGTACGGCCCCATCAACAGAACGACGCCGAACTCGCCGCGAAAATGCACCGGAGCCTTGATGCCCAGCCGCTCCAGCTGGTCCTCGGAGCGCACGATGACGATCTGAGTCCCACCTAGGACCGTGGTGGTGCCTTGCGCGTAGGTCCTTACGCGAACTTCACGGCACCCCGTCAATAAGAGGAGTGCCGCGAGCAGGGACCACCAACGAAGGGCGCCGGCCGTGTTTGGGCATCGCACGGTCGCTCCCGTTTCGCCCGATAGTCGCGACCCCCCCGTTGTCACACTGGGCGTATTGGAGCATTCTAGTGGTGTAGGATTGAAGGAGACGCCCATGCTGGATGTACTCGTTCTCGTGGCAGCGGTGACCAGCCCGCCCGCCCCGCAAGCCAGCCCTTCTCCCGCTCCCGTGCTCCAGGAGATTGCCCACGTTCGCGCCTCGGCGTCCTGCGCCGAGCTCGTTACCCATGCCAACGCCGCTATCGGGATCGCACTCGGGAACGACCAGCTGCTGTTGCGGACCATCGATGGACTGCAAACGAACAAGCTCGACGGCAATGAGATCGAGCACCGGAACGGGTTGGACGAACTCGGCAACTTTGCCCTGCAGCTAAACACTCAAGCGATGCACGGCGATGCAGAGATCAAGCGCCTGCGCGCTATCGCCGCCAAAGCGACCGATCCGCAAGGAAAAGCCGAGCTGACCGCATTTGCCAACTGGTTAGGTGGCGCGCTCTGGCGTCAACGAAAGATTGCGCGCGACTTGAACGGCTTCATCGCCACGATGGACGCCAAGGATATGGCGAAACCCGATGAGGGACAGCTGGACATCTACGGCACCCAGGATCCGATGGCGCCCAACGGCATGACTGCACCCAGGTTGCTTACCGTTAACGCTCTGCCCACGACGGAAGGCTTTCCGCAGGCCGGTCCCCCGCGTGAGTTCGGATATCACGAGCTGACCGAGGGGGAGATGGCGCTGGCGGCAGCCCGGGACTTCGAGTTGCGGATACCCGAGATCAACAACGATGAGGCGATGGCTGCCGACCACGTCGTAGGCGCCACCTCCGGCTGCTAGCGAGTGGCAGGCCACTAATCTCGACCACTGTCGTTGCCGGGTCGGGCCGGTCGGGCTAGACTCAAAAATGTGACTCTGCGTCTACTGTCCGTGGCGGCCGTGGTCGACGCCTTTTTCACGGTCGTGCTCGGGAGTTGGACGCGCATTAACGGCGCCGGCATGACCTGCCCCGATTGGCCGACGTGCCACGGCGACGTTATCCCCTCGCTGGCCGGCGGAACCGTGTGGGAATGGACCCACCGGCTGCTGGCATTTATCTTGGCGCCGTTGATCCTGGCGGTGATCGCCGTTGCCTGGCGCGAGCGGCGGCGGGTACCGTTCGCCACGACGACCGCGGTAATTGTCGGTGCGCTGTTCGTCGCCCAGGTAGTGCTGGGCGCGATCACCGTGAAGCTGGCGAACAGTCCCGCTTCCGTGGTCTTGCATTGGGGCACCGGAATGGCGCTCATCGCCTCGCTCGTTGCAATGGCCACCTTCGCCGCCGTGCGGCCAGGCGTCGCCGGCGACACACCGGGATCCGGATCGTTGCTCGGAACGCTCGTTGCCACGGCCGCGGTGGCGTTCGCGACGATGTGCGTCGGCGCGTACGTCAGTTCGTCGGGTGCGGGTTTGGCCTGTCTGTCCATCCCCGGATGCGCGGGAAACGTCGTGGTCTATACCGCCGGCCAGGACGTTCAAATGTTGCATCGAGCGATCGCCGCCGCCACGCTTCTCTTCGCGGTTGCGGCATTTGCGCACGCGCTCACGCGCGATGCATCGTCGCGAGTACGGCTAGCGGTAGCGGTGGGGTTGGGCCTCGTCTTCGTTCAGATCGTGCTAGGATTGCTCAACGTAGCGCTGCGGCTACCGACGGATCTGCGTGAAGCGCACGCCGTCAATGCCGCGCTGGTATTCTTGTCATTTGTAACCGCGTCGCTCTTTCAATTACTCGATCGCTACGGCGTTCCGGTAGCGGCGCGCGCACGGTGAGGGCCATGGCGCGGGCGCGCGATTACTACGAGCTTTCAAAGCCGCGCATCATCGTGCTACTGCTGGTTACGACGGCGGCGGCCATGGTCATGGCTGCCGGCGGTTTACCGCCGCTCCGCATCGCACTCCTGACGTTGCTGGGTGGAGCGCTCGCAGCCGCTTCGGCCGGCGCATTCAACTGCATCTACGATGCCGATATCGATGCCCTGATGAAACGGACGCGCAACCGGCCGATACCGGCCGGACGCATCTCCGTTCGCAACGCGGGACTCTTTGCGCTCGTGCTCGGCGTGCTCTCGTTCACGCTGCTTTATGCCTTCGTCAATCCGCTCGCCGCATGGCTATCGCTCGACGGCAACATCTACTACGTCGTCATCTACACCATGTGGCTCAAGCGCCTGACCCCGCTCAATATCGTGATCGGCGGCGCCGCCGGCGCCGTTCCACCGCTGGTCGGCTGGGCGGCCGTTACCGGACACATCGGCGGCCCCGCGCTCGGGCTGTTCGCGCTGATATTCCTCTGGACGCCGCCACACTTTTGGTCGCTCGCGCTGGTCGTAGAGACCGATTACGAAAAGGCGCGCATTCCGATGCTTCCCAACACCGACGGCGAGCTGCGCACCAAGCGCGAGATCTTCTACTACAGCGTGCTGCTGGTGCTGGCATCGCTACTGCTCTATCCGTTGCACGTCATGGGTGCGTTCTATCTCGCCGGCGCGGCCGTACTCGGCGGCGTCTTCATTCTCGACGCCGTGCGTGCGTGGCGCGACGCGGAGCACGACGGCGCCCGCAGGCTCTTCCGCTTCTCGCTTGTCTATCTCGCGCTAATGTGCATCGTCATGGTGCTCGATCGCATCGTCGCAGCGCGCGGGAGCTAAAGATCCGGGTTCCCGCCGGTCAACGGCTCGACGGTGGGGCAACTCCGCTGCTCGTTACGCTTGGCCTCGGCGTCTTTGCCGGAGCGCTCGATCTGGGCGTTCTCTCCCCGGCTTTACCGGCGATAGCCGGGCAATTCGACCTCGCCACCGGCGATCTCGCGTGGGTCTTTACGATCTATCTTCTGGTCACCGTTGCTTCGATCGCGATCGCCTCGACGCTCGCCGATCGCTACGGGCGTCGCCTGGTATACATGGGCTGCGTTACCATCTTTGCACTGGGCAGCATCCTTGCGATCGCCGCGCATTCGTATCCGGTTCTGTTGCTCGCGCGCGCGATCCAGGCACTTGGCGCGGGCGGTATCTTTCCGGTGGCCACCGCCGCCATCGGCGACGTCGTTCCCGCGCAACGGCGGGGCGCCGCGCTCGGCCTGGTAGCGGCCACGTGGGGATTGGCGGCAATCGCCGGACCGCTGTTCGGCGGCATCGTCACCCACTTCATCTCGTGGCGCTGGATCTTCGTGCTCAACGTTCCGCTGGCAATCGCCGTGCTATGGTTGGCGCGTCAATACGTTCCGTCGGTTGCACCGCAGCGGCGCGGACAGCTGGACGCACTTGGCCTGACGATCTTCTGCGCGGCACTGTTGCTGCTGATGTCGGGAATAACCAACGGCCGTGCCATCATCATTGCGCTGGGCGTCCTCGTTCTCGGCGGCTTCGTCGCGTGGGAAGGCAGCGTGCAGAATCCGGTGATTCCGCTAGCGTTGTTTACCCGGCCGCAGCTAGCAAAGACCTACGCGCTCGAGCTGCTGATCGGCGCCCTCGAAGGCTCGTTGTTCTTCATTCCGACCGTGCTCGTAAATGCTGCCGGGTTGTCGTACGTTGCCGCCGGCGCCGTCGCCGCCATCGGCGCCCTCACCTTTGTGATCGTCATTCCGTATGCGGGGCGTGCACTCGATAGCATCGGCAGCCGCGACGTTCTGCTCGCCGGCACGCTATTCACCGAGATCGGCTTGGCGATCTTTGCGATCGGTTTCTCGGTGCCGGCGCTGGCGATTGTGGCGATGATAGTCGCCGGCATCGGTTTCGGCGCGCTGCTGGGCGCGCCCACGCGCTACATCGTCACCAATGAAACCGCGCCAAACACGCGGGCGACCGCGGTCGGAATCCTCAGTCAATTTCTGATCGTCGGGCAGATCTTGGGCGGGTCGCTCGCAGGCGGCATCTTTACGGTTGCCAGCACCGAGTTTCACGGCTACCGCCTCGCCTATCTCGCCTTCGGCGTCGTCGCCTTCGCCGCAATGGTCTTGGCGGCAACGCTCGCTCCGCGCGAAGGCGAGAAGAAGCCGCCGGTAAAGAGCGCGCCGCACGACCACGGCTTCGGGGTAGCCGGACGCGTCGGCCAAGAACCCTCCGGCAGTTGAGCATTGGCATGGCCACGCACGAGGTCTTCAATCAGCCGCCGCCGTTCGAAGACGTAAACCTGTTCGAGCGCGACCCGGTGCTGCACGAAGCGCTCGGGCGCGACGCCGGCGCCGTTGCGTTGGCCGAGATACGCGATTTCGGAGCGCTTTGCGGAGCCGCGCCAACGATCGCATTGGGCTTCGACGCGAACCGGAACGTCCCCGAGTTGCATACCTACGACCGGTTCGGCCGCCGCATCGACGAAGTCACGTTTCACCCCGCTTGGCATCGCTTGCTGGAGATCTCAACCGCTGCCGGGTTGCACGCCGCGCCATGGCGCGCTCGGTCGAATCACGCGCACCTGGAGCGCGCAATCAAGTTTTACTTGATGGCCCAAGTTGAAGCCGGGCATGGCTGTCCGCTCTCGATGACCTATGCGGCGGTGCCCGCACTGCGCGCGCAAACGGAGTTGTCGGAGCTGTGGGAGCCGCGTCTGTGCGACCGCGCGTACGATCCCGTGTTGGCGCCGGTGCAGGATAAGCGCAGCGCGCTATGCGGGATGGCGATGACCGAAAAACAAGGCGGCTCCGACGTTCGCGCCAATACGACCCGCGCCATACCGACCGGTGCCGAGCACGAGTACGAGATCACCGGTCATAAGTGGTTTTGCTCGGCACCGATGTGCGACGCGTTCTTCGTGCTGGCCCAAACCGAGGATGGGCTGACGTGCTTTCTTCTCCCGCGTGTTCTGCCCGACGGCAGTCGCAACAACTTCTTTATCGCGCGCTTGAAAGACAAGCTCGGCAATCGCAGCAACGCCTCGGCCGAAGTTGAGTTCGAAGACGCGCGAG
This sequence comes from Vulcanimicrobiaceae bacterium, assembly GCA_051986335.1. GTDB lineage: Bacteria > Vulcanimicrobiota > Vulcanimicrobiia > Vulcanimicrobiales > Vulcanimicrobiaceae > JBPYDW01. The sequence continues at coordinate 9,852 of JBPYDW010000079.1, forward strand.
CTTGGATCGTCGGCGAGTCCGGTCGCGGCGTACAGACTATTGCCGAGATGGTAAACTATACGCGCTTGGACTGCGCCATCGGCTCGGCCGCCACCCTGCGGCAGGCGCTCGCTCAGGCGATCCATCACGCCCGCTATCGCACGACTTTCGGCAGAGCGCTTAGCGAGCACCCGGCGATGCAGAACGTGCTGGCCGACCTCGCATTGGAATGCGAAGCCGCCACGTGGTTGTTCGCGCGTCTCGCGCGCTGCGTCGACGAGGCGCAGGCGAATCCGCAGGCGGCCGCGCTCAAGCGCATCGGAACGGCGATTGCAAAGTACTGGGTCTGCAAACGGACGCCGGTCGCCGTAGGTGAAGCCCTCGAATGTTTGGGCGGCAACGGCTATGTTGAAGAATCGATCCTGCCGCGTCTGTACCGCGAAGCGCCGCTCAATTCGATTTGGGAAGGGTCGGGCAACATCAACGCCCTCGACGTGCTACGCATCCTCGCCAAGCAGCCCGAGTGCGTGGAAGCGCTGCGCGGCGAACTGCAGACCGCCGGGTCGGATGCGCGCATTGCCGCGACGCTGCGCGGACTCGACGCGCTGCTGCACGAGGCCGACGAGGCCGGCGCGCGCGCGTTGGTCGAGCGTTTGGCGCTTACGTGGCAAGCCGCGTTACTGCTGGCGCACGCCCCCGCGTTCGTGAGCGACGCTTTCATCGCATCGCGCCTCGCCGGCGATGCCGGACGCGCTTTCGGGACGCTCGGTAAGGGCGTGCGCTTCGCGCAGATTATTGAGAGGGCGTTGCCCGCATGACCGCGCGATAGAGGCGCCAAAAAATCCAGCCAAACGCCGCGACGATCGCGATCAGCACCGCCAGGTCGGCAAAGCCCGAGAAACCCGCAACCCGGTCGCCGCACACTGCTACCGCGGCGCGCGAAAGCCACAGATCCAAGCGGGCGATCGGATTGCCGGCCCGGTTGTCGATTGCATCCAGCTCGGCGACCACTTCCTGCGGGCTCCACGAGTTCGTATAGATCAAGTTGCGAATCGTTCCGGTGCGGTCGATGATCGCTAGCGTCTCGCCGTGGATAAACGTGCCGTTTGGCTCGGCGAACGGATCCAGTCCGAATGCCGCATCAAAGTTCAGCACGTCGCTGGACAAACCGGTGGCCAGCGTCCAGCGCTGCGGATCGACGCCGAAGCTCTTCGCGTAGCGCGCTAGGATCGGCGGAGTATCGAAGTCGGGATCCAGCGTCACTTCGACCAAGTGCGCGTCGCGACCGCGCAACATGCTCTGCAGCTGCGCGAACTTGGCGCTGGTGAGCGGGCACTCGCGCGGATCGGGACAACGCGTGTAAATGAATGCCAGCACGACGTCGCGGCCGAGGAACGATGAAAAGGTAAACGGTTTGACCGACTGATCCAAGAGCAGCGTCTGCGGAACCTTATCGCCGATGCCCAACGTCCGGACGTCGCGTATCGGCGGCGGCGCTGCATTCGATGCGGGCGCGACGCGAACGTTCTCCAGCGTCCAGGGCCGCGTCGTGCGGTCGACGCCGGCGGCGATGCGATCGCCGATGTGCAGCCTGCGCAGCGCGGCGGCCGGACGAATCAGGTAACGCATCGTCATCGCCGGCACGCCGTTTGCGGCCTCGCCGCTCACGACGACTTCGCCCGAGCTCGCTTGCACGGCCAGCACCGTGCCGTGCAACGGTTGTTGCCCACCGGCCGAGAGCACCGTTGCGAGGAGCGCGGCCGCAGTCAGGGAAGGCACGGTGGTGAGAAATCGCCACTTCGATCGCCGCACGAGAATGCTGGCACAGCGTCCCTGGACCGACGCCGAGCGCCGCATCGTCGGGCGCGGGCTCAGTGGCCGCGCGGCAATCGCGGTGGAGCCGGGACTAGGAATGCTGCTATTCGCGTTGTTTACGTGGGGCATCGTTTGGCGTTCTGCTCATGTGCCGGCGGACAAGTCGCTCATCGTGATTGCGCCGATCTTTGCGTTCGGCGCGGTGGCCTTCGGCGTCTATGGTATCGCGTTGATGGCCGCCCCGCTAACGGCTTTCCTACAGACGCGCAAACCGATCTTCATCGTGGACGGCTACGTACGCTACCGCCCGCCCGACGACGACTCCGACCTGCACGCCACCGGGTACATGGCCGCGCTCTTTGAAGACGGTACCGTTGCCGGCGAATGGGAGTGTTTCGGCACGCGCGCGCTGCCCGATCGCACGATTCCGTCGCTCGTCGAGTTCTCCGAATACGGCGGCATCCACAAGATCGATGGCCGCTCCACCGGCGTTCTGCCCGACCAGGATTTGCCGACGCTGGCAATCGGCATCGCCCCAAGACATTAGCGAATAGCGGTTCGGTAGCGGTGCTGCTGCCGGTCGCCGCTCGTCGCCTCACATCCTGTTCGGCTCCTGCTCGCGCCGCTCGCGCGGGCGAACGAAGTTCTGAACCAAGTTGCGCATCCTGCGCAAGGCCCGCGCTCGTCAGAGCGCGCCTCGCAGCAGCACCACTACCAAACCACCGCAGTCTACTTGGCGTGCGGTTTGGTCATGTCGGCGAACATGTCGGGCGTGCCGGGGATGCGTTCCAGATGCGGATAGCGTGGGCCGTCGTGGTAGTCGAGATCGAGCGTGTCGACGTAGCCTGCGCGCTGCACGATAATTTGTAACGAGCCGGTCGTGATCTTGGCAGCGGTTAGCGCGCGCTTCCATACGTCGCCGGAAAACTCGCGCCCGTTGACGGCGACCAGCTTCATGCCTGGCGCAAAGCCCGCTTTCCACGCCGCCGATCCGTCGCGCACGTCGCCGATTGTGTTATCGGATGTGATCGTCAGGCCGGGACCATACCACGAATCGATTCCCGGCTCGCGGTAGTTGCGCACGAACTTGTTGGGCGTGTCGTTCCAGACCAAACGATAACCGGCGCGGGCGATCTCATCGCCCGGCGGTTGCGGCGCGATCGAGT
>JBPYDW010000080.1:0-9372 GCA_051986335.1 Vulcanimicrobiaceae bacterium
CCCATCGAGCGCGGCGGCATTTGATACGTCGCGTGGGCCGAAGACCCTGTCGAGCGGCACGTAAGCGCAAGGCGCCGCAGATTCTCTGCGACGCCTTGTGCGGAGTGAGGGACGACTTTAGTGCTTAATGGCCGCCGCTAACGTGACTGCTGGCGACGACGCGTCCACCGTGGACGTAGCGCCTGGCTCCTAAATAGCGCGAGGCCCAATACGAATCGGAAAGGTTGCTCACCATCACGCCCTGCGAGGAACTGGCGTGAACGAACTTGCCGTGGCCAAGGTAGATGCCGACGTGCGACGGCCCGGGAAGATAGGTTTCAAAGAACACCAGATCGCCCGGTTTGGGTCCACCGACGGCGCGCGAACCGGCATAGTACTGCTCGTCCGCCATCCGCGGCAAGTGCAGCCCTACCATGGCGAAGACGTGCTGCACGTACCCCGAGCAATCGAACCCCGAAGCATGCGTGCCGCCAAACACGTAGGGCACCCCGAGGAAGCGCAAGGCGCTGCGCGTGAGCTCAAGGGCGATGCGCGACGTCCGCGTCATCACGCGCTTGGCTAGGTCGCGGATCCCATGGCTGGGCGTGCTGATGCGCTCCGTTGAAGTGGTGTCCGGCACGACCCATGTCTGGACGTCCGGGCTGGGTGCCTGCACGCCTAACCAGCCGTCGTTGGAAGAGACGGCGGCTTGCGGATTGCTACGGGCGACTTGTTGGTCTGCGGTCTGATCGGCCCGTCCGATCGCGACCGAACTTGTAAACAGCAGGGCTAGTGCCCCTACGGCGAACGCGTGTCGCAAGAATTGGCTCCTCTTTCACGACACTTACGAGGTTAGTTGACGGGTTCGGACGGAAAGATCGCCCTAGAGCCACCCCGGCTCATTCACCCCGATGGATTATCCCCCGCTCCAAGCGCCTTCCGGTCTTGGATTCAGTGTTCTTGGCAAGCGTTGACCGCCAGAAAAAGCCTCCCGGCGGCCTCACGCGGCCAGCGTTGGCCCCATGGGTCTAAAGTCCTTCCGGTCTTTACGAAAAAGAAACGAGGGCCCCCTAGCTTGCCGCGGCGGCCTCGATGCGCGCCGCCAATCCTCGCACGATTCGCACGATCTGTTCCCGGTCGTCACCTTCGGCCATCACCCGAATTAGCGGCTCGGTTCCCGACGGGCGAATCAGCAGCCGCCCCTGCGATCCCAGTTCCGCTTGTGCTCCCGCGATCGCAGCGCGCACGTCGTCGCGTTCCAGCACGTGCTTGTGTTGCGTGCGAACGTTTACCAACACTTGGGGCGCTACCACGACCTCCTCAACGAGGTCGCGCAAGCGTATTCCGCGAGCGGCAAGTATCGAAAACAGCGTGATCGCCGTGCGCGGACCGTCGCCGGTCGTGTTGTAACGCATGTCGATGATATGGCCGGATTGTTCGCCGCCCAACACGTATCCGCCGGCGCGCATCTGCTCCAAAACGTAGCGGTCGCCAACGGCGGCACGCAACAATCCGATTCCGTGCGTGCGCAGCGCGCGCTCGAGTCCGATATTGCTCATCACCGTGCTTACCACGACATCACCGGCGAGTTGTCCGCGACCGTAGAGGTCCAAGCCGAGCGCGAAAAGCACGTGATCGCCCGAAACCACGGCGCCCGACTCATCCACGAACAACGCACGATCGGCATCGCCGTCGAATGCGACGCCGATGACCCGGTCGTGACCGCGCTCGTTCAGGTCGGCGACCTTCTTCTGCAGCGGCGCCAGCTCGGTGGCGCCACAATTGACGTTGATCCGCGCTCCATCCGGCTCGCCGTGCAGCTCGTGCACGGTCGCTCCAAGCTTGCGCAGCGCGTAGGGAGCGATAGCGTACGCGGCTCCATAGGCCAAATCGGCAACGATCTCGAGGCCGCTCAAATCGGCGGCTTCGTACAGTTCGGCGTAGTAACGCTTGGTGAGGTTTGCCGCGTGGCGGGCAACGCCGATCGCCGCGCCGGTTGGACGGGGTAACGTGGCGCTGCTCAACAGCGACTCGATCTCATCCTCGCTTTGGTCGCTCAACTTGAATCCGTCCGGTCCGAAAAATTTGATCCCGTTGTCGTCGATCGGATTGTGCGACGCACTGATCATCACGCCGGCGGCGGCTCCTTCGCCAACGGTCACGGTGGCAATCGCCGGTGTCGGAACGATTCCGATCGTGACCACGTCGCGGCCGACCGAGGTGATGCCGGCCACGATCGCAGCTTCGAGCATCGTTCCCGACAACCGGGTGTCTCGGCCGACGATGACCGGCCGGTGGCGATCGCTTGAATGAGCGAGAACCGTCGCGCCGGCGCGTCCGATGGCAAACGCCAGCTCCGGCGTCAGCACGTCGTTGGCGACGCCGCGCACACCGTCGGTTCCAAAGAGTCTGCTAATGCTTTTCGCCTCCCGTCCCGCTCACAAACGCGACTTGTACGCGCACCAAGTCGGGGACCACCTGCAGATCGAAAATTTCGTTACCGCTCGAATCGACCGGAATCGGCCGCAGCATTGCATCGCTTTGCGCCGGCGCCGCAGGCATCGTTACGTCGACGCGCAAGGCGGCGATCTGTGAGACGGCAGAAGCCGGGCCGCGCACGGTAACCGCATTCGGCATCGCGTCAAAACGTCCGATGACGATGCCCGGCTGTTGCGCGATGTAGTGCGGCGCAACCCGAAACGATTTTGCCTGCATCGGCTCGAGGGTGAGCGCCACTTGCGCCGGGCTGAGCGATTGCACTGCCACATCCGGCGCTTTCAGCTGCACGGGCAACTCGTACACGCCGGCGCCTTTGCCGCTCAAATCCAACACCGCGCGGAAGTCGTCCGGGCGCACCGCCGGCTCGCCGCGGCGAGTCGTTACCGTAATGACCGCTTCGCGCTCGGAAAACCGCGCCACGTAACCGATCGGGACGTTGATCGCATTTATCGGCACGGTTATCTGCTGACTGAATCGCGCACCGGCCACCGGGTTTGTCGCGAATCGAAAATATGCCCAGCCGACTATCGCTAACGCCAGCGCTAACAGCTTCAGTCCGAAGTTCTTTCGGATAATCTCCACGCTCTTCTCCGCCGCCTACCCTACGACGATGTCGCATCACGCTTGGAGCGTGCGCCTCGTGCGTAGCGCTGCGGCATCAGCCGGGCGCGCAGGTGCGCTACGAAATCGTCGCGCGGCGGGGTATGCTGGCGCGGCGGACGCGTCAACGCGAGCAGGATCCGCACGAGATGCGGCTCGTCCTCAATCGGCCGTGACAGTTTTCCCTGCCGCGCCACCGTCACCGCGCCGGTCTCTTCGCTCACCACGACGACAACCGCATCGGTCTGCTCGGTAAGACCGAGAGCCGCACGGTGACGCGTGCCGACCCGCCGCTCCGTCAGCGTCTGCTCCGCCAGCGGAAGGAAGCAACCCGCGGCTTCGACGACGTCGTCGCGCACCATCGTCGCACCGTCGTGCAGCGGCGATCGCGGCGAAAATATCGCCAGCAGTAGCTCGGCGGAGAGCTTCGCGCCCAGCGGCGTGCCGGTCTCGGCAAACTCGCGCAGCCCGCTCTGCTGTTCCAGTACGATCAGCGCGCCGGCACGCGTGCGCGAAAGCATGTACGCCGCTTGGGCAATCGCCGAGACGTTGCGGTCGGCCGCGCGCGGGCGCGGTTGCTGCTCCTCGGAGGCGATGCGAAACAATCCGCCGCGCCCCAACTGTTCCAGCGCGCGCCGCAGTTCCGGCTGAAAGACGATCGGTAGCGTCACGGCGGCGCCGACAACGAGCACTTGCAAAATCGAGCCGAGCAGATACAGGTGCAACACTTGCGAGAGCGCGAGCAACCCGACGAGGACCAGCACGCCGATTAAAATCTGCACGGCGCGCGTCCCGCGGATGAGTATCAGCACGTAGTAGACCAGTATGCTGGTCGCCACGATATCGATGACGTCGGTCGGTCCGACGTACATCGGAATCTGTCTAAGGACGTCCATAGGCCCGGTCGACCAAGACTTCAAGTACGCGATCCGCAGAAATCTCCGGCGTCGCTAGTCCCTGCGCCGCAATTGTCGCCACAACTTCTAATGGAAGAGGCGCCAGCGTTCGGGAGACGTACGAACCGCCGAAGCGGCCAACTTCGGCCTGGAGCAGCGTACGTATCAGGGTCACCGGCGTCATCTGCGGATCCCACTCAATGACGATCTCCTCGCCGATGCGATCGCAGGCAACGACTCCGGCGGGACGGCCTGCACCACCCATTGCGTCCAGTAGATGCGGCAAGGCTTCAGCCGGATTAGGCCTAACAGCAAGAGCGATGATCGGCCGCTCGTACAGTGCATCGCAGCCGCACGAAACCTCATCGGCCGCAGTGACCAGCGCATAGGTTCTGCCGGTGATGGGATCGTCACGCCACACGATGCCGTCGCTCGGAGCGGCTTGCATTACGGCGCGGCGCGCATCCTGGTTCGGTGCTGAATTGAAGCGCAGGGTTCGAGCATCTGCCACGATGCATGCATCGTTACACGCTTGCGGCGGGCTTTCATGCGCACGATGACGCACGAAGCGGCGCCGGCTCTGGTCGTTTCGGTGGGCAAGAACGCGGCGTGGGTCGTGATCGACGGCGAGCGCGAACCGCGGCTGGCCGCTCTACGCCGGACCAGCGGCAAGCGCGCGATGCCGGTGCCCGGGGACGCGGTCGCCGTTCGCCTCCTCGAAGACGGCAGCACCGTGGTCGAGCGAATGGAGCCGCGTTCGAACTCATTGCAGCGCAGAACGGCACGCGGACGCTCCAAGGTCATGGCCGCCAACATCGACACCCTGGTAACGGTCACGTCGCTCGCCCACCCGCCACCCCGGCTGGTGACGCTCGATCAGCTTCTGGCGTTCAGCGCGCTGGAGGAGCTGGCGGCGCTCATAGTCTTTACAAAGCCGGACCTGGCCGACGCGGCGACCCGTAAGGATCTGGAGCGGCTCTACACGGACCTTGGCTATCCGGTCGTGACCATGAACCCGAAGCTCGGGGAGAACCTTGAGGCCTTCCGCCACGCTACCGACGGGCACCGCGCGCTGATCAGCGGCGTCTCCGGCGTAGGGAAGAGCACGATCTTCGCCGCCCTGGGTGGTTCTGCCGAAGTCGGTCCCACCTCACGCTTTGGTCTGGGCCGGCAAACGACGACCGCCGCCAAGCTCCACCGCACCGCGAACGGCTTCCTCATCGACAGCCCGGGCATCAACGAGTTCGGACTGGGCCGGATCGAGCCGGCGGAGCTGGCGGAAGCGTTCCTCGAGATCGCGGCCCTACGCGGGCGTTGCCGGTTCACGGACTGCACCCACCTGGCCGAGCCCGGCTGCGCCGTCAGGGAGGCGGTGGCGGCAGGTGCCATCGCCGCCTCCCGGTACGAAAGCTATACAAGCATCCTGAAAAGAGTTGCCCCCTAGGGGGGTTTTGGAAAGATTTTGTTACCTAGCTAGCTAACCAGGCATTCAGCAAGGACTCCTTTTATTTATGCCACGCCACCTGCGCCCTGTAGGCCCAGCGCGGTCTCCTTTACGTCCGCCGCAGTTTCGGACGCTTGTTCGCGCGCGCATAAACGAGTTGCTCGATTCCGCGGGAACGTTTCCGGTGGTGTTCCTGTTGGCCGGCGCCGGCTGTGGAAAATCGGTCGCGCTCGAGCATTGGCTGCGAACGCGTCAGGATGCAACGGTCCGCTATAGTCCGGTCAGTGACGCGGGCGTCTACGGTGTGGCTGAGGGATTGGCCGCCGCCTTCGGCGAGGACGTTCCGGCACTAAGTAGGACCGTCGCTTCGGCCTGTCGCGCCGCGCGGCGTACCGGCGATCCGGCGGCGAGCTTGGCAACGTGGTTTGCCGGACACCTGCAGGGCTGGCGAGGGATCATCGCCGTTGACGACCTTCACGTCGTCGGCTCCGACAAGGACGCAGCGCGCTTCATTCAACGTTTGGTCGACGCCACGCATCAACGTCTGCATTGGGTGATCGCGTCGCGCAGCGAGTGCGGCCTGCCGATCGCGTCGTGGATTGCCTACGGCATCACCCAAATTCCGCTCGGGGAGACCGATCTAGCGTTCACGCCCGCCGAGGTCGCGACCGTGGCGGAGGCGGCCGACGAATCCGGTCACCTGAGCACCTCGGTGCAATCGCTGTTCGAGCTGACCCAAGGATGGCCGGCAGCGCTTGGTTTCGCGGTGATGAACGTCGCGCGGGGACTGCCGCTGTCCGCGGCGCTGGCGGCGACGCGCGACATCGCCTACCGCTTCCTCGCCGAGCAAGTCTTCGAAAGCCTCCACGAACCGCAGCGGCGCTTCCTTTTGGATACGTGCGTGCTCGACACGCTCGAGCCCGAAGTGCTGCGCTACGCCGGGTTCACGGACGCTACGGCTACGCTCGAACAGCTGCGCACCCAGGTATCCTTCGTCCATCGCGACGACGGCGAGTATCGCTATCACGACCTCTTCCGCGCGTTCCTGCGAAACGAGCTCGCGCGTTCCGACGCGCAATGGTCGAAGGCGTGGCTCGTGGCCGGTGGTGCATACGAGAAGGTCGCCGCCGTCGATAGCGCCCTGCACGCGTACATGCAGGTTCCCGATCACCACGACGAAGCGGTCCGGCTGCTGGAAACGCACGGCTTGCTCATCATAGAACGGGGCCGGCGCGACATCGTCGATGCGGCCCTGGAGAAACTCCCGTACGACGAGCATCCGGTACTGATCGCGCTGCGCGCGAACGCCGCAATCAATGCCGGACAGATGGGACGCGGCGACGCCCTGTACAAGCGCGCCATCGAGGTTGCGCGCGACGATACCGAGCGCGTACAGCTGGCGTCGCAGTATGCCGACGACCTTACCCGTCGCGGAAGCCGCGCCGAAGTGATCGAGGTCCTCGAGCCATTGCTCGGCGCATCGGCGCCGCCCGAGCTAAAAGCCGGAATCTTCGGTACGTTAGCGGTTGCGCTGTGCCGCAGCGAGCGTGGCGACGAGGCGAAATTGCTCATCGAAAACGCGCTCGAAGTCGCCGAGCGCCTCGATAGCAGCGTGCTGCGCGCCACCATCTACCACCAAGCCGGCTTCATCGCGTTCCACGAAGGAAAGCGCGAGGTCGCATCATCCTATGCAACCGCCGCGCTGGGCATCGCGCGCTCGAACGATCTGTACGGACTCAGCGCTCGTGCCCAATCGGTGCTCATGAACATCGCATTCGACAGCGACGACACCGGTCAGGTCCTGTGGTCGTGCCGCCAGATGGAAAAAGTCGCGCGCGAGGCGGGCGACATGATCTCGCTCTTTACCGCGCTGATCGGTACCTATGACGCCGAGGTCGAGCGCGCCGGCGTTGAGGCGATGGCGCGGCTAGACGAAGAACTCAAGATTTTCGATTCCTCGATCTTCCCTCGAGCGAGCGAAGCTTTGGCACCGGCATTCGCCCTGCGCGCAACGTGGGCAGGGGCATACGACGAGGCGGTTCGGTTCTTAGCCGGAACCGAGAAACAACCGGGCTCGTGGCGTAGCGCGCTGCGCGCCGCCGAGATCGCACTCTATTCCGCCGCCGCCGGCCTGCGCGAGGATGCCGAAACCCTCTTTGCTTTCGCGCAACGCGAGCTTCGCGAGCCCGACACCGTCGAGCCCTACTCGGCCAAGCGCCATGCCCGAACCCTGCTCTTCCTTGCCCTAGCGGCGTTGCTGCTGGGCCGGGCCGCGACCGCCAACAACCTCATCGCCGAGGCCGAGCGGCTCGGGCCGCTGGTTAGCAAGCGCTACCGCGAGCTGACCCACGTGACCCGCTCGCTCTACGTTCACGTCGAGACCGGCGTGACCACCGAAGACTTCGAAGAGGCCCTGGAAGGCCTCCAGCACAGTGGGTTGGGCGGCCTGGTGCGCATGATCGCTATGCTGCCGCTACCCCAGCAGAGCGCCTCCTCGATCTCCACCCTCACCAAGGCCGAGATTCGCGTGCTTCGCAACATGACGTCGATCGCCAGCACCCGGGTCCTCGCCGAGGTGTTGGGGATCGCCCGCAGCACCGTCGAGTCTCACATTAAGTCGATCCGGCGAAAGCTTAACTGTACGACCCGCCACCAGGCTATTCAGATCGCCCGCGAGCGCGGCATAATCTAGCGCCTTCCCCGGCCTCACCGGCCGCATCCCCAGGAATTGAGGAGAGACACAGGAGCAAGCGCCCCCGTATCATCTTCGCACTGGCCTACCTTGCTTGGCTAGGATCACGTTTAACGGAGTAATTATGTTCCTGCACCTACTACTCGCGCTGTTTTTGGGAGTACACTCGCAAGTTGTTGGGTTCGGCCAGCCGGGTTTCAGCGCACAGCCGACAAGCACGACTGCGCCTAGCACGGTGTCGCACAGCCGTCACACCATGATGGATTGCCCCACCGCCCACGGTTAAACTTTTGCACTGAGCCACGCCCCATTGGGTCACACCTGTAATGCAGACCTCGCTTTCGTGTTGCATCACCAGGGTGCAACACGCGGGACCTTCCACAACGAACCTCGCGGTAGCCGGACTTAGAGCCCCGGCTAGTTCCGCATGCGCAGCGCTGTACGAGTGCCTGCGGGCAAACCATTCCCAACTGATGGAACGCAGCCTACGCGCAAATGCGAGCCCGTCTCGCGTTAACGATATTTTGACCGTCCGCCGCTTCATTGCGGCGCTACGCCAAACGGCGCGCACGCAAGACGCCGAACCACTTGCCGGATTTCTTCGATCGTCGGATGCGCGCACGAGTTTCGTTGCCGCGCTGACCTGCACGACGGTCGCAGCTGCACTCGGCGTAACGGACACCGCCGCCGAAGATGCTAGTGCGTTTTGCGCTACGCTCGCCGGCCAGTTCTTGCAGCGCTATCACGACAGCCTCGCCGAGGCTGCTGCCGAGCCGAGCGCTCAGAACGGTCGCGCGACCGCCGTCCAAGCATTATCTGCCGCCCTGCGCGCCTTCGATCCCAACCTCCACGAACGCGGCCGGCTCACCGCCGCACTCGCCGCGCGCATCGCCGTGCAGCTTGGATTCGACCGGCAGCAGACGTCCCAGCTCGAGGAGTGCGCGCAACTGCACGAGATCGGTGCGCTGCGCGTTTCGCGCGACGCTTCGCAATCGCCATGTGGCGAGCAGGCCGTGCACGGCGCGCAGATTTTGAGCGAGTCCCCGGCGCTGCTGGCGTATGTTCCGATCGTGCGCGCTCACCTGGAGCGCTTCGACGGAAGTGGATATCCGGACGGCCTGCGCGCTGACGCCATCCCGCTCGCATCGCGCATCATCGCCGTGGCGTCAACGTTCACTGCGGCGCTGCAAGAACGGTCGGGGTCACAGACCGTCTCGCCGCGCGAGGTGCTCGATGGCATCGTTCGGGCAAAGGGCAGCGCA
>JBPYDW010000081.1:0-4088 GCA_051986335.1 Vulcanimicrobiaceae bacterium
GGCCAACCTCGGTCGCGGGGGTGCGCCGACCTACTGCAAGGGAGACATTCTGGTCGCGCAGGCCTACGGTTTCGATTACGACGACGCCGAGCTTGGGCCGCCGGTGAACACGTCGCCCGACCCCGCGCTACCGGCCCAAGCCGACGTCACCATCAACATCCCGGTAACCACACAAGAGTAGTACTCTCGATAACAAGCGTTATTCGCCGGCCGGCGGTGGCTTGGCTGTGAGCAGGTTTGCGCCGGCGATGCTTTCTTCCAAGAAGTTTGCCTGGTGCGCGAGGATGTCGGGAACGTGTGAAAAGTTTGGGTCGGTGCGCACTCCGGTCAGGCGATAACGGCCGTCCTTCGTCTTGGCGAGAATTCCCATCTTGACCAATCCGGCCAGCGCAAGCTCCACGCGCCGGCCCGGGTGTTTGGCAAAGGCGGGATCGATCGGCAACGAGGCGGGTAGCGAAAAGCGGCGGCGCTGGATTGCATCGGTCGCCGCGGCCGCCGTAAACGCGGTGTCGTCTCGATGCACGAGCCACTCCGCGATAAGCTGGCTCACGGTGACAAAGCGAATGCGAGCAAGTTCCTCGCGCGGGTAGGCTCGGTCCTCGAGGCGCACGATGTTGAACAGCATGCGTAAGCGCTTGCCGACGAACGGATCGTAGCTCACGCCCACAAGGTAGACAGTTGCCAGCGGTGCCAGTTGCTCGTACGCGCGGCGAAAGCGATTGATGCGGCCATCGCTACTGTAGTGACCTTCGGGCGTGATGTAGACGGTGGCGCCGCGCCGAACGAGGTCTTCGAGATCGTTCATGTCTTTCTCGACCGATTCGCGCGTTCGCTCGAGCACCTCGCGGCGGTACGGCTCGCGCAGCGTGCGCAGACCTACCTCGCCGTGCGCGGCATTCCAGTTGCCCGCTGCGTAGAGATCGGCGGTGGTCGTGCCCGGCGCGAACCGGCCGCTAACGGATTCATCGAAAATATCGGTGAGCGGGAGCACGCCATGCCGTTCCTGGATCACCCAGGCCAGACCGACGATCTCCCGCGAACGGAGCTGATTTTCCAGCGGCACGAATCCCAAAGCTAAGAACAACGGCGACGCATTGAAGCGCCGCAGCAGCGTGCGCAACCACGGAATGCGTTGCGCCATGAATCCGGGCTCGTGCATGCGCCGGCCGGTGATCGAGAAGATCGGATGGCGCCAAGAACTCTGCGTCAGACCGAGGCGGCTGACCAGCGTTTGCCCTTCCATGAGGTGGAGATGGTTGTTGACCAGCAACGTCGGCCCGCGCTTCCGCGGCAATCGTCCCCAGCCGCGGATCTCGTACTTGATCGGATTGTAGGCGGCGTTTGAAACGTACGCCGCCAGGCGGATCGGCAATCCCCAGATCGAGGACAGCGGGCGATCCATTAGTAACGGGCCATTAGTTGCAGGCCACTCTACCGCGCTCGGACCTTCAGGACGATTGCTGAAGCGGCAAGATAGCACAGGCCGGCGGTGGCGAAGACAACTTGATATCCCAGGCGCGTGCCGTGGAAGCTAACCAGGATCCAGCCTCCCACTAACGGTGCGATGACGTTAGGAAAGTTCGACGCGATCCCCCAGATGCCGAGGTCGCGCGCCACGTCGCCGAGTTCCGGGATCGAGTCTAATGCTAAGGCCCATCCGGCCGAGAGCACGCCGCCGAAACCCAATCCAAAGAGGAGCGCGATCGGCAGCAGGGCGTTCGGATTCGGCGCGATCGCAAAACCGATGGCGGCGGCAGCCATCGGCAAACCTGCCGCCGCAGTTACCAGCTTGCGCGACACGCGATCCGAAAGAATACCCAGATACACCGCGGAGATGAGCGCTCCCAGTGCAGCGCACGCTGCCAACCCGGCGGTGCCGGCCGTTGCGTTGGTAACTTTGAGCACGTCGCGGAAAAAATACAGCACGAACGTCTGTAACATGATCATGCCGAAGACCAAGAACGCCCGCGACCAAAAGACCACGATGAAATCGTAGTGATCGCGCACTGTCGCGTGCGACGCCTCGGTAACGACGCGCTCGTCGATGCCCAGCAACGACAGCGAGCCGATCGCAAGAACGGCCGCGATTATCAAAAAGGTAATGCGCGGCTCGGGTGCCAGTCCGGCCGAAGCCAGTCCGATGAACGTTCCGATCAGCGTGAGTAGGCCGCGTACGCCCGAGGCAACGCCCCAGTTCGCGCGCGGGATCAGTTCGGGCAGCATTGCTTGATATCCAGCGATCGCGATGTTCTCCGCGCCGGTAGCGAGTATCAGCATCGCCGTAAAGAGCCACAGGCTGCCGGCGTAGGCGAGCGCCACCAGCCCGATGACGTTGATGAGCAAGCCCACTGCGACCCAGGTGCGGCGGCCGCCGCCCGCTCGCCGTCGCCGGTCGGAAAGCCAGCCCGCTACCGGCGGCACGAGCATCGCGCTCACCGACTGCAGGCTCGCCAATACCGCCAACGCAACGACATGGTTTTTCGGGGCGAGCGTTACGAGTGCAGCGGGAACGGCAATTGCCATCAGCGCCGCGTCTTGCACGTTGAGCGGCAGCCACAGGGCGTTGAGATGGACCCAAGCGACGAGATCGCGCCGGCGCTGCGCCCGGGCGCTCACCGCCGCGTATCGATTGGTGCCGTCGTCGGGTCGACCGAAACTTGGTAGTTCGTGAAGCCCGCGTGGGCGATCACGTGATAGCGCGGCATATCGATATCGGCATCTTCGCTGGCCGGGAAGGGATGCCCGGCTACGACCGTCGGATCGATATTCAACGTTATCTTGCCGCCGTATGAGTACGTCCAGACGATTTGCCTGACGTTACCGTCGCGATCGATCGATGCGCGCGCTTCGGTTAGAGGGCTCTGCTTGCGATCGTGCATCACAAAAAGACGCCCCCCGTCGGGGAGCGTTTGTGCGTTGATGACGTACTGCTCGGGCCATTTCTGTGGGTCCACCGGATCGAGCTTGATGGTCTCATAGCCCTTCCCGAACCACGGAACGTGCGCGAAGTGAATGGTGTATTGCCCACCTCGCACGTAGCTTCCATTTCCGTCGATCGCAAATCGAATCCACGGAAAAGACACGAACTTGAAGTTGGCGGATAAGTCGAAGGTGTAGCTATTGACGGCCGAACTCTTTGCTGCCATGCCCGCCAACGTCGATGTCACCAGCGACGTCGTAGCTGCCGGAGGAGGCAGCGGTTGTGCAGTAGCCAGCGCGAAGCCGGCGGCTGACAGGAGGAGTGCAGCCGCGGTTCGTTGAGCGAGCCGGTGCATGTCTATCCGAAATCCCGCGCGAGGCGCCCATCACCCTTTTTACCGGCGTGAATTTCTTGCAAAATTCTCGAAATACCGCTCATTGCGACCTTTCCGCTAGCGGACGTGTCAATGCACGAACGACGCCGGTTCGGTAAGCCATAACCACGCACAGCCCGACGACGATTGCCACGAGCGCGCTAATGAGTGCGACCGGCGACGGGGCGCTGGCGTCGATGCTTAGCCCCGTCGTTCGCTGCGGAAAGCCGGGCACGAGATACGGATACAAAGCGGCCGCAGCAGCAGCGAGCAAGGTCACGAGGTAGAGGCACGACGCCCCGAAGGCGCCGGTTGCGCGATCGCGCCGGTCAAAGATGTACGCACAGGCCAATGCGGCCAGCGATAACAGGGGGAAGACTGCCCACCATGCGTGCACGCTGGTAGGAACCGAGAAAAACGTGGCAATGCTTGCAATCGCGTACAATGCGGCGTTGAGCGGGATGAGCCAACGCGCCGCGAGACGCGCCCTTTCGGCGGGCGGGCCGGCGGTGCGCATCTTCAGATAGAGCGCCCCATGTGCGGCCAGCGCGCAGAGCGCTAAAAGCCCGACGAGCAACGCGAACGGGTTGAGTAGGAAGCCGAAGGTGCCGACGAAATAGCCGCCGGCATCGAGCGGCAGTCCACGGATAAGGTTTCCGAGCGCAACGCCAAACAGTACGGCGAGCAGTGCGCTCGAGCCGGCAAAACAAACGTCCCAAAAATCGTGCCAGATCGGCGCGCTGTAATGGTTGCGCAGCTCCATGGCGATGCCGCGGAACATCAGGAGCCACAGAA
>JBPYDW010000082.1:0-2673 GCA_051986335.1 Vulcanimicrobiaceae bacterium
CGTACTGGTTGCCGGTGCGCTTTACGAAACTGTTCCAATCCTTGTCGTCGACCGGCGTCCAGGTCAGCTCGGCCAGAGCCAGCATGCGCGGCAGCAGCATGTACAGCGCGTACTTCTCCGTCGCAATATACTCGGTCCAGAGGTTCGCTTGCGCGCCGAGCACGTGTCGTTGCCGATCCGCCGGCAGCGCATCGATGCCGGGATCGAAGTTGTAGACGTCCTGCAGCGTGGTAAGCCCACCGATGTTCAGCGGCTCGTAGGACGGATCGCCTTGACCCGCGTCAAAATAGAGCGGACCGTCGGGCGTCATGATGACGTCGTTACCGCGCATCGCCGCGACGACGCCGCCGCTAACGCCGCGCCACGACATCACGATCGCCGAGCGCGAGACGTTGCCTTGCAAGATCTCGTCCCAGCCGATCATTCGCCGGCCGTGGGCGCGCAAGAACGACTCGATCTGCGTATCGAACCAGCCTTGGACCGCATCGGCATTGGCCAGATGATACCTGCGCTCCAGCGACGCGACCAGCGGACTGCGATTCCAAACGGCCTTGGGCGCTTCGTCACCCCCGGTATGCACGTACGGGCCGGGAAAGAGCTGCATCACTTCGGTGAGCACGTTTTCGTAGAACTGAATCGCTTGCGGCGACGGGCAAACGATGTCGTTGGAGACGCCCCAGGTCGTGCGTACGCTGTAGTGTCCCGGAAAACAGGCCAGCTGCGGATACGCGGCCAGCACTTCGACCGAGTGGCCCGGCATCTCGATCTCCGGAACGATCGTGACGTAACGCTTCTTAGCGTAGGCGACGACGTCGCGGATTTGGTCCTGCGTGTAGTAGCCGCAGTAGCGCACACCGTCGTTGGAATTGAAGTCGTGGCCGATCATCGTGCCGCTGCGGCACGAGGCAACGGTGGTGAGGCGCGGATAGCGCTTGATCTCGATGCGCCAGCCTTGGTCTTCGGTCAGATGCCAGTGGAAATGGTTGAGCTTGTAGCGCGAGGCCAAGTCGATGTATTGCTCGACGAACGAGACGGGAAAGAAGTGCCGTCCGACGTCGAGATGCATCCCGCGATATTGGTAAGCCGGCCAATCAGTGATGTCGGTGTCGTGGATGACGTTGCTGCCGTCGATGGGGAAGAGCTGCTCGAAAGTCTGCAAGCCGTAGAATAGGCCGGCACCGGCATTCGCGCGAATCGTGACGCCGCCGGCGCCGACGTGCAGCCGGTAGCCTTCGTTACCGATCTCCGATTCGTGGGCCGCGCTTGAAAGTCGCAGCTGGGCTGCGCTGCTTGCCGCTATGGTCGCGCTGATACCGCGCTTTCTCAGGAACGCGACGGCAAACTGCGCGACGTTGCGCTCGTCCGGAGTTGATGCCGCAATCCCCACGCTCGCCGGCACTCTGTAGGTTTGCGCGTAGGCGACGACGTGACGTGGCAGCGGAATGATGCCAAGCGAATCCGGCGCGATCCGCTCGCTAGCGACCGGTGCGCCGCTTGAAAGCAGCGACAACGCGACGAGCCAGGCCACGAGTAAGTTGCCGCGGTTCATATAATTCGCTCCGCCCTCCAACGAGCACGCTCCGAAACGTCGGATGTATTTGCGGCCGGCGTGGCCTCACCTTTGCACTTAGCGCGGCTGAGGGATTGGCGAATGCCTGGGGCGTTTCGATGGTGTCGACGCCACGCTTGACCCGCGACGGCGCCGCGAGTCGATCCTCGCACGCTCCAGGTACCGATCTTTGCATCGGTTTCGGCGGTGTGATAGTCTTGCGAATGGGTCAAGCGTGGCGATCACATCATCGGCGGGGCGTTCGCAAGAGCGCCCCGTTTTCGTTTGCGGAGGAGGTTCGCAGCTCCGCGTTCGAATCGCCCGTCGATGTTTCCGAGGTACCGATTCCTTCGGATAGCAGCGTGCGCGCTGCTCGTTGCTTGCGGTCAATCCGCGCATGCTCCTCAGCCATCCGCCTCGCCGCTCGCCCCGGCGACGTTTGCCGCCGCCGGAAGCGATGCGACCGCAACGTTGCTGCACGTGTTTTACGCAGGCAACGGGAAGTGGCGAGACTGCGCGGCGAGCAACTGCCACGCCTACAATCGGGATTGGGGCGTCGATTCCCTCACGTATGCGCTCTATCTGCGCTGGGTGACGGCCAAAGATCCGCGCACGGAACAGCCGCTGGCGGAGCTGATCGCGACCGCGCCGCGATACCCGGCGCCGTGCACGGGGCTGCCGTGTAAATCGTGGAGCGACGTACCGGAGTGGGACACGATCGCCGCCATGCGCGAGTACGAGGTCACGCACGACCCGGAAGCGTTGCGCGTCGCCCGCGCGGCCTTCAACTTCGTCGAGGAATCGCACGTGTTCGCCCTCGGCGCCTGCCCGAGCATCGACTATCAGCTACCGAACGGTCCGCCTAACTATCTGAAGACGCTGGAGACCGATGCGAACGCGATTAAGGCCGCGACGCTGCTCTACGAGGCGACGCACGAGCGCTCGTACCTCGATTCAGCGGTTCGCCGGTACGCTGCCGTGCGCCGGTATTTTCTCGATCCGGCCGTGCCGCTGTACTCGGTGTACGTCTTCGACGACGGTAAGGCGTGCGCGCAGGTGCCGCACCGCTTCTTCGCATCGGTGAATGGCGACATGATTTGGAGCGGCCTGCATTTGTTCGCGGC
>JBPYDW010000083.1:0-7277 GCA_051986335.1 Vulcanimicrobiaceae bacterium
CTGCTCGGCAAGCGCGTCGACTACTCCGGCCGTTCGGTCATCGTGGTTGGCCCGAACCTGAAGCTGCACCAGTGCGGTCTTCCCAAAGAAATGGCGCTCGAACTCTTCAAGCCATTTGTAATGAAGAAGCTGGTCGATCGCCAGCAAGCGCACAACATCAAGAGCGCGAAGCGTATGGTCGAACGCGTGCGTCCGGAAGTTTGGGATGTCCTCGAGGAGGTCATCAAAGAGCATCCGGTGCTGCTCAACCGCGCACCGACGCTGCATCGCTTGGGCATTCAGGCATTCGAGCCGGTGCTGGTCGAGGGCAAGGCCATCCACCTGCATCCGCTGGTTTGCACGCCGTACAACGCCGACTTCGACGGCGACCAGATGGCCGTGCATCTTCCGTTGAGCGCCGGTGCGCAGGCGGAAGCGCGCATCCTGATGCTCTCGTCCAACAACATCCTCTTGCCGGCGTACGGCAATCCGGTGTCGATCCCGACGCAAGACATGGTCTTGGGTCTGTACTACCTCACGTTCCAGCGCGATGAGTACAAGGGGCCGGCCAAGGCTGCGCTGATCGAAGACTTCGAGCGTCACGAGCGCACGGCCAAGAAGAACGCGCCGTCGCCGGACAGTCCGGGAGCGTTACCGACGTTCTACGATCCGAAAGAGGCGCTCTTTGCCTACGACACGCACGGCGTCTCGCTGCAGGAGTGGATCTACGTTCGCTGGCGCGGCGAGTTGATCAAGACGACGGTCGGGCGCATGGTCTTCAACATGGCGTTCCCGCCGTCGTGGAACCACCCGTTCGTGAACTACACGGTGGACAAGGGCGCCCTCAAGCGCTTGATCACCGATTGCTACCGCAAGCACGGCAATACGGAAACGGCGCGCTTCCTCGATGCAATCAAAGAGCTCGGTTTCCATTACGCAACGCTGTCGGGAACGACCGTTTCGATCAGCGACATCGTGGTGCCGGTCCAGAAACACGACATCATCGAGCGCGCGCAGAACGAAGTTGACGAGCTGCACAAGTTGTACGAGCAAGGCTTCATCTCTGAAGACGAGCGCTACAACAAGACGATCGAGATCTGGTCGAAGTCGAGCGACGAAGTGACCGCCGCCATGCAGGCTGCGCAAAATCCGCTCAACCCGGTCTTCATGATGGCGACCTCGGGGGCACGCGGCTCGATCGCGCAGGTCAAGCAGCTGGGCGGAATGCGCGGACTCATGTCCGATCCCTCCGGCCGGATTCTGGAGATTCCGGTCAAGGCGTCGCTCAAAGAAGGCCTTACGGTTCTCGAGTACTTCATCTCCACGCACGGCGCTCGCAAGGGTCTAGCCGATACCGCGCTGCGCACGGCCGACTCCGGTTATCTGACGCGTCGCCTGGTGGACGTCGCGCAAGACGTAATCATCCGCGAGGAAGACTGCGGCACGACTAGCGGCATCGTGGTCAGCGACATTCGCGCCGGCAAAGAAATCATCGAACCGCTGGTAGATCGCATCATCGGCCGCCGCTCTGCGGAGGAAGTGCGCTTGGATCCCAAGCGTCCGACGACCGCGATCGTGAAACGTGATGACGAGATCGACGAAGAGAAGGCCAAGGCGCTCATCGAGGCCGGCGTCACCGAGGTGAAGATCCGGTCGGTGCTGACGTGCCGCGCCCGCTACGGCGTGTGCTCGATGTGCTACGGCCGCGATCTGGCGACCGGCAACACTACCGATATCGGTACGGCCGTCGGCATCATCGCCGCTCAATCGATCGGCGAACCGGGCACGCAGCTCACGCTGCGCACGTTCCACACCGGTGGTGTCGCTACCGAAGACATCATCACGGGTCTGCCACGCGTCGAGGAGATCTTCGAAGCGCGCAAGCCCAAGGGCCAAGCAACGATCACCGAGGTTGCCGGTTCGGTCAAGATCATCGACGACAAGCATCGCCGCATGGTGAACGTCATCGATGAGACGGGCGAAGAGCACGAGTACGACGTGCCCTACGGCACGCACTTGATGGTTGCCGAAGGCCAGCACGTGGAGCCTGGCGATCAGCTGAACGAAGGCTCGTTGAACCCGCACGACATCCTGCGCATCAAGGGCGAGACCGCACTGCAGAACTACCTGGTTCAGGAAGTGCAGAAGGTCTACCGCTCGCAGGGCGTCGACATCAACGACAAGCACATCGAGGTCATCGTTCGCGCGATGTCCCGCAAGGTGAAGATCGTTGAGGGTGGCGACACGCTGCTACTGCCAGGACAGTTGGTAGAAGTCTCGGCTTTCCACGAAGCCAACGAGAAAGTCAAGGCGAGCGGTGGCGAAGTCGCAACGGCCAACCCGGTGTTGCTGGGCGTAACCAAAGCGTCGCTTGCAACCGAATCGTTCTTGTCGGCGGCTTCGTTCCAAGAAACGACGCGCGTGCTGACCGATGCGGCGATCAAGGGCAAGCACGATCCACTGCTCGGCTTGAAGGAGAATGTCATCATCGGCAAGCTCATTCCGGCCGGCACCGGTATGTCGCGTTACCGCAACCTGCAGATCGAGCCCGAAGGCCAAGACGTCGACGACGACGGCCGGCCGAAGTCGAGCTTCGATCAACTCTATGCGGGCATGGCGATGACGGCGGACGACGCTGCGCTAGCGGAAGTGATGGCCGGCAACGGCGACACGATGAGCCGCCTGGTAAGCGCGTACGAACGAAACCGCGAGCCGCTTACGGTGCACTACGAAGGCGAGTACGACGACCACGTTGCGGTTGCCGCACCGCCCAAGAAGACGCAATACGACAAGTTGAAGGGTATCAACCCGGAAGACCTGTAGCAAGCGAAAGGCCCGGCACACCGCCGGGCCTTCTGTTTAAAACGGTGTTGCACTTCGCGCAACACCTGGCGCTTCGCACGACGTTTTGCGACTAGCTCCGCAAAACCGTGCTGCGCGCCCCCACCGCGACTATCGCGGTGGGCCCCCTAGAGCACCAGTAGCTTCGGCGGTATCAGCCAGACGAGCTGGCCCTTCAGCGACGACGGATCGCGCAACTCGACGCAAGCCAAGCCGCCTTTCTTGAGATCGATCGTCCCGCCGCCGATGATAGTGCCGATGACGTCGCTCATGCTCGGCTCGTGACCGACCAGCATGATCGCATCGGCATCCGGATGCTGTTCGAGAATGCCGGAAAGACCTTTGATGTCGAAGCTGCCTCCCACTCGCGGATCTTCCTCGAGCTTGTCGGTGAGGTCGAGCCGCTCGGCGACGATCGTCGCCGTCTGTTTTGCGCGAACGAGTGGGCTGGTTACGATCGCATCGAGACCGAGGTTGAGCTTGTCGATCGTTTTGGCCTCCCGCGCCATGCGGGTCTCGCCTTCGTCGGTCAACGGCCGATCGAAGTCGTTGCCCTGCCATTCGGCCGGGTCTCCGGCGAGACCGTGCCGCAAGAAGTAGCATCGCATTGTCGTAAGCTACGGCGACGGTCATCCAAGCTCCGCTGCGCCGGCTTCATCTCGCGAGCGGAGCGTGACATTAAGAAGCTTAATCAAAGGGGAGAAACCATGCGGTGCCATCGTTCGTTAGCGCGCTCTTTCGCTGTTGCAATGTTCGCAGTGCTTGCAACGATGCTGCCGGCGGCGGCGACGATCCCACCGCCGGCGCCGCCTCCGGTTGCCACGTTCGATGTTGGCTCGCTGCACGTGCAGCAGTACGGCAGTGGGCCAAAGTCGCTGATCTTCATACCCGGTCTAACGTGTGGTCCGTGGGTATGGGCGGGCGATATCGTGCATTTCGCACCGCAGTACACGGTGTACGCGCTAACGCTTCCTGGCTTTGACGGTCAAAAGTCGATCGCCGCCCCGCTGTTTCCAACGGTCTCGGCCGACTTCTGGAAATTGCTCGCGCAGAAGGGAATCGTCAAACCCGTCGTTATCGGGCATAGTTTGGGCGGCACGCTGGGCTGGTTACTGGCAACGCAGCATCCGGAGCTACTGGGCGGCGTCATTGCAGTGGAAGGCTTACCAGTGTTTCCGGGCGTCGCAACGCTAACGCCGACGCAGCGTGAAGCCGCCGCCAACCGCGCAGCGGTGGCGATGTCAAGTGCCACGCCGGCACAGTTTGAGACCGTTCTCAAGCAGAGCGCGCTGCCAAGCGAAATCACTTCTCCGGCCGACGTTGCTGCGGTTGCACCGCTGGCGGGAAAGAGCGATCCTGTTGCTTCGGGCGAGTGGCTCAAGGAAGATCTGAATCTCGACCTGCGCCCCGACCTTGCCAAGGCGACGATACCGATACTCCTGATCTCCCCCTACGATGTCTCCGTCGATGGGCAGTACGGTGCCAAGTCGCCGGCCGATAAAGCCGGATTTTACGCGTTGCTCATTAAGAGCGCGCCCAACGCAAAGGTCGTTTCAATTCCCAACTCGCGACATTTCGTGATGTACGACCAGCCGCAAGCGCTGACCGACGCCATCGCGCAGTTCGTCGCCGCACTTCCATAACTGCCGCGAGCAGGGGCGGCGCGCCGCTCTCTCGCTAAGATGGGAGCATGTCAGAACTGCTCGATCGCATCCATCCCGGGCTCGCGCTCATAGTACTCGCTTCAACCGCTGCCACCGACGCCGTCTACGTGCTCTTCACCGCTGCCGTTGCGGCGCGTCGCCGCGTACCGGCTGCGACGTGGAGCAGCATTTGGTATCTGCTGGCGTCTTTCGCCGTGATCACCTACACCAGAGATTGGGTGTACGTGCTGTTTGCGGCGCTCGGGTCGTGGATTGGAGCGTATCTCTCGATGACGTTCTTGCATCGGTCGGGGACGCAGGGTCCAATCGTGCCGCCCGTATAGGACGCCGTTAGCCGGCGACGGCAAGCTCGACGAAGCGATCGAGGCCGTTAACCAGCCGCATCGCGTCGACGCTTGGCGTAGCGATTTCAAGCAGACGAGGCGAGCAGACGAGTACGGCCATCGCTCGGGCTCGCGAGATCGCGACGTTCAAACGGTTCCTCTCAAAGAGGAACTCTGTGCCGCGGGGCATGTCCTCGCCGCTGGACGTTGCCATCGAGTAGAAGACCACGTACGCTTCGCGGCCCTGGAATTTGTTGACGGTTCCAACGTCGACGTGCGCTCCCGTTCGTTCGCGGATCGTCCGGTCCAGAAGCGAGCGCTGCGCGTTATACGGCGCCACGACGATAATGTCTTCGGGACGTATCGGCCGCTGCCGGCCGTCTTTGTCGATCAGGGTTCCGGCGAGCAACAGCGCGATCTCGTCGGCAATGCGCTCGGCTTCCTCGCGCGAGCTGATGCGATTGCCTTCGTGCTCGACCGGAAGATAGCGCAAACCGGCGCCGCGCAGACCATTCGAGAAGATCTGCTGATCGTTGCATGACGGATCCTCGCGAAGCCGTCCACGATACGACATCTCCGACACGAAACGGCAGACCTCGCCGTGCATCCGCCAGCTGGTGGTGAGGAAGACTCCACGATCCGTCGGCACGGTCGACTCGCCGTTGAGCAGATGCTCGAGAACCGATACGCCCACGTTTCCCGGATGCACGCCGTGCGCGATTTGCGAGAGCTGCGCCGGATCGCCGATCAGGATGATATTTCGGGCGGCCGGCGTCATGGCAAGAAATTGTGCGAGCGCGATTTGGCCCGCTTCATCGACAAACAAATAATCGACCGCGCCGGCGGCGTCCGCGTTCGCGTAGAGCCACGGCGTCCCGGAATAGAGTTGAAACCCTCCATCGAACGAAGCTTTTTTCTTGGGGACGACGAGATCACCGGTACCCGCGCGTGCGACGTAGATATCGGCGTCGTCCGAATACTTATGCATTCCGCGGAAAGCAACGCCACTGTTGAATGCCTGTGCGCCGATGCGATCGAGCAAGTTGTGCGCTACCTTGTGCGAGGGAGCGGCAATTCCGACGCGCTTGCCGGCAGCGAGTAGCGAGACGATCAGCTGGGCGGCGATTTGCGTTTTTCCGGCGCCCGGTGGACCTTGGACGAATAGGTAGCTGCGATCGAGCGACTCGATCAAGGGCAGAATGCTTGCGGCGTCCGGGGCCGCCGGCTGAATGTTGCCGCCGGCGGCGCGCCCCGCGAAGCGCGGCAAACGGCGCAGCAGCACGTCGAATCCCGCGGTTTGGGGGACGTCAGCGCCGGGATGTTCGATAAACTCGCCGGCGACGCGCAAGAGCGACTCGACCAACGGATCGTTGATGTAGGGATTGGGAGCCTCAACCAGCGCCGCAGGAACGGCAGCCCCCGCTTTCGGCGGCTTTAACTCGACCAAAAGGCGGTCGTCATCGATAGTCAGCACCTTTCCGGCGCCCTTGCGCGTCGCAGCATCGTGATAGGATCTAGGCTCGATCTTGTGCTGCTGCGCCGGGAACGTTAAGACGAGGGTGCCGTCAGCGCGCCGCTCTTGCAACTCGAGGCCGCCCAATGCCGCGCTATGCCGTTCGATCAGAGCGGTGGGATCGTCGGCAAACGTAGCGCAGGCGTCAAAGTATTCCCACCACAGCGGCTTGGCCTCGCGCCGATAGAAAAGCAGCAACTCGCGCAGCATCCACGCGGTTCGCTCACGCGGCGACAGCGAACCGATATCGTCCGGTTCCGCAGTCGCCGGAAACATCGTACTCAGGCGTTCGCACATCTGCGCGACGCGAGTGAGTACGTCGCGGCTGCGCGGGCTTGGCTCGCCGGGTTCGAGCTCTTCTTGCGCAACGTAGGTGGATGCGATCGCTTCCGGGTGTGCGCTGCGCAGGTCGGTGAGCCATTGCAAGAGATGCAGCGTCGACTCGCAATCGAACCGGTTGTACTGCTCGATGTCGCCGAGAATTGCGTCGCCGGCTGCCCGCTCGAGCGGCAGGGGCGAAGCGCGAGCCGCCAGCCAGCGCTCGAACTCAACGATCGAATCGTCTCCTCGCTTGACGCCGCGGCGTTCGCGCGTTTCGTAGAACGGCTCGAGATACTTTAGGCCGTAGCTCGGCTGTCCGATTCGCAGCGACTGGTTAACCACGCGAAAGAGATCGACGAAGCGCTCCTCCCGCAACAGTGTGTCGAGCTCGTCTTCGCGCGTCCCGTGGCGCTGAGCCAAGCGCTTGAGCGCCGTCGCTTCGTACGATGCGTAGTGATAGATGTGGAAATCAGAAAAGCGTTCGCGTTGCACCATGGCAAAATCGATGAATGCTTGAAACGCGGCTCGTTCGCGCTCGCGGTGGCGCGGCGGCCCGTCGCCGCGGTCGCAGCCCCAGAACGCGCGATAGCTGCCGTCGCGCAACGCAACGCCGAACAGATACTCCAATCCGCCGCT
>JBPYDW010000084.1:0-4666 GCA_051986335.1 Vulcanimicrobiaceae bacterium
TTTTGGAGGGCATCATGGCACAAGACAAGGTTGAGCGAGAGGTCGTCGTGGCCGCTCCGGTAGAGCGCGTGTGGGAGATCCTCACCCAGGCGCAGCACGTCGGAAAGTGGTTTGGCGACTCGGCCGACATCGACTTACGCGACGGCGGCGAGATCGTTCTGCGCTGGGAAAAATACGGCGAGTTCTTCGGCACGATCGAAAGGATCGAGCGGCCGCGACATTTTTCGTATCGCTGGGTTCCCGGCGTCCCCGGCAAGAAACCGGGCAAAGACGATTCGACGTTGGTCGAGTTTACGCTGACGCCCGATGGCGCGCGTACGAAGTTGCGCGTCGTCGAAACCGGTTTCAGCCGCCTTCCACGCCCGGAGAGCGACCGCGCCGAGCAGTTCGAGGACAACTCCAAAGGCTGGACGACCGTGCTCGACGATTTGCGGAAATACTCGGAGCAGCTACCGGTTTAGCCTCATCGTGACGAACGTTAGCCGGGGCGATGTCGACGACGTCTTCGTCGCCCTCGCTGACCCGATGCGGCGGCGCCTGTTGGACGCGCTTTCGGCACGTCCGCAAACGACCGCGACGGCGCTGGCGGCCAAACTTCCGGTCACGCGCCAAGCGATCGTGAAACACTTGGCGGTACTCGAACACGCCGGCTTGATCGAGGGCCGCAAACACGGCCGCGAAGTGCGGTTCGCCGTGTTGCCCAAGCGGTTAGAGCGCACGGCGCAATGGATGCGTAACGTCGCCGCAGCCTGGGACGAGCGGCTCGATGCGATCAAACGCCTTGCCGAGCAGCAATAGCGTTTACGTATCGGCTCGTCGCGTAAACCGTATGCTGGCGGCCAGCAATACGAACGACCCGAGCGCCAACATAGCGACGACGGGTTGCACGAGATCCGCCAAGCTCGCTCCGCGCAAGATGATGCCGCGGAGAATCTCAAAGAAATAGGTAAGCGGAATCAGGTAGCCCAGCCATTGCATCACCGGCGGCATGAGCGAACGCTCGAAGAAGAAACCGGAGAGCAGAATCGAGGGCAAGGTCATTGCCAGGACGCCCAGCATCGCTTGAATCTGCGTTTGCGCGACGCTGGAAACGAGCAGTCCGAGGCCTAAGGCCGCCATCAAAAATCCGAGCGAGAGGACGATGAGCAGCGGAATGCTGCCGGCGATCGGAACGCCGAAGATCCAGCGCATCGCGGCGAGCACCAGCAGCATGTCGACGAATCCGATGATCGCGTAGGGCGTAATCTTGCCAAGCATCAGACCCAAAGCGCCGATCGGCGTCACCATCACCTGATCCAGCGTTCCGCGCTCGCGCTCGCCGACGATCGACAGTGCGGTGAGAAACATGGTGATGAGCTGCATGATCACGCCGATCAGGCCGGGTACGAAGAAGTTTGCGCTGCGTAACCCGGGGTTAAAGAGCACGCGCGGCTCGACCGCAACCGCGGTGGCAACCGGCGGATCGAAAGCGGCCGAACCCACCGCCGTGGCGGCGGAATAGGCCGGCTGAGCGACCGCTGCATCCGAACCGTCGATGAGGGCCTGCACGTGCGCAACTCTGCCGGCGCGCACGCTGGCCGTGAAGTTTGGCGGAATGTCGAACGCCGCCCGCGCGCGTCCGGAGACGATCGCGCGCATCAGTGCCGCACGCGACCCGACCAGCTCGTTCACGTCGTAGGTGCGCGAGGCTCGAAGCGCGTCGAGAAACGTGATCGACGCCGGACCGAGATCCTCGTTGAACACGGCGGTCGCGACATGCTCGACCTTGGTGTTGATGGCGTAGCCGAAGATCGTTACCTGGATGATCGGAAGCGCGATCGCCAGAATCAACGTCACCCGGTCGCGAATAACGTGCCTGATCTCCTTGTACACGATCGCGCCGTAGCCGCGGGTGTCGAGCGCGCTGCGATTCACGCTGCGTGCTTCTGGCGGGTGAGGGCCACAAAAACGTCCTCTAAGCTCGGCTCGACCGGCTCGACGCCGCTGGGGGGTACGCCGAAGTCGCTTGCAATCTGCTGCGCGCCAATGTTGCCGGCCACGATAAGATGCAAGCGATCGCCGAAAACGGTAGCGTCGCGTACGTAGGGCAGCGTTCGAGCGACGCTGAGCAGGGCCAACACGTCGTCCCCTCCGCCCAGGCTGTAGCGCGTCGACCCCGGCGGCGTCACTCCGGGAAGCGCTTTGAGTTCGGCGCGCGTGCCGATCGCAATCAGATCGCCGTCGTAGATGTATCCGACGCGCGCGCAGCGCTCGGCTTCGTCCATGTAATGCGTCGTCACGAACAGTGCCACGCCACCTTCGCTCAAGCGAAAGAGCAGATCCCAGAGATCGCGTCGAGCGACCGGGTCGATACCGGCGGTAGGCTCGTCGAGAAAGAGGACTTGCGGCTCGTGCAAAACGGCGGCGGCAAGTGCCAGGCGCTGTTGCCAGCCGCCGGACAGCGTGCCCGCGAGTTGCTTGCGATACGGCGCAAGATCGGAGAAGGCGATGACCTCCTCGATGCGCCGCTCCCGGCGAGCGCGGTCGAGCGCGTACGCGCGCCCGTAGAATTCCAGATTCTCCTCGACCGTGAGATCCGAGTACAGCGAGAAGGACTGCGACATGTAGCCGATCGCGCGCCGCACCGCATCGCCGTTGGTGCGAATGTCGAGGTTGCAAATGCTGGCCTGGCCGCGCGTCGGCTCGACCAGCCCGCAAAGCATCTTGATCGTGGTTGATTTTCCGCTCCCGTTGGGACCGAGAAACCCGAAGATCTCGCCGCTGGAAACTTCCAAGCTCAAATCGCGAACGACGGTGCGGCCCGAGTAGATTTTGGTGAGGCCGCGCGCCTCTATTGCGGCACCGCTCACGGCAATGCTACCTCGACCGTGGTGCCGGGGTGCAGACGCTGCTGCGGATCGTGCACGCGCACTTTCACGCCGAACGAGAGAACGGCGCGATCGCTTTCGGTTTGTACGCTCTGCGGCGTAAACTGCGCGCGCGCATCGATTTGCTCGACGACTCCGGCAAAGGTCCCGGTGGTCGCGTCGGAGCGCACCGGAAGCGTCGCACCGAGCTTCACCCGCCCAAGGTCCGATTGGGCGACGTAGATGCGCACGTAAGGATTGCCCCTCTCCTCGATCGTTGCGACCGACGCGCCGGCTGCCACCAAGTCACCGGGATGTAGATCCATCGCGGTCACCACGCCGCCGGCCGGAGCGCGAACGATCGTTTCGTCCAGGCGCGCGCGGTCGAGCGCGAGATTGCCCTGCGCGGTCTGGACGGCGGCCCGCGCTTGGCGAACCTGATCGGGCCGCGCGCCGGCGGCGAGCGATGCGTATGAAGATTGCGCCGCCTGATATGCGGCCTGGGCCGAGGCTGCATTCTGCGGCAGCGTGACCGCAGTCGTGTTCGCGGTCTGCGAACGCGCCGAATGAACGGCGGCAATGCTGCTGCTTAGCTGCGCATCGGCGTGCGCTTCTTTGGCCACGGCCGCGTCGCGCTGCTGCGCCGAGACGTCGCCGGTCGAAAACAGGCTGCGCATGCGGTCGGCGTCGGCGCGCGCCTGGTGCGCCGCGGCCTGCGCATCGTACTCATCCGCCAACGCTTGGCGTAACTGATTGCGCGCGACGCTCGCCTGGTACGGCGTGGTTGCGCTGGCCAGTTCGGCCTGCGCGCGCTGTTGTTGCGCGAGGGCACGCGCGTGGGCGAGATCTTGCGAGCGCGGTCCGGCAATCAGGTCGGCCAGCGCGGCTTGCGCCGCAGCGAGCTGGGCCGCGGAGGCGGCAACGGCTGCGCGCGGCTGCGCGTCGTCGAAGCGAACGATCGCATCGCCGGCGCGGACCGTCGTGCCTTCGGTTACGTACACGTGCACGACGCGACCGCCGAGCGTGCTGCCGACGGCGGCGCTTGGCGCTTGCAGCGTGCCGCTGTAACTGAAGTTGGGCCCGAGCGCGCACGCGCCGAGCGCGAGGGCTGCGGCCAGCGACAAGGATCGGCTATTTACCACGAGCGTTACTCGCTTGCGGCGGCGCGCTGATACGCGCGAAGGTGTCCGCGTGTTCGCGGATGAGCTCGTGGCCGCGCGAAGCCTCGGCCTTCCCCGCCGCGATGTTGAAAAAAATAAAGCGCGCCATTGCCAGCGGTGCGAGGAAGGCGAACGCCAATGCGTGGGCCGGCACGTCCGACCGGGTCAGGCCGGCGCTCTGCCACACTTCGAACCGCTTGACGAGCAACCCGATAACGCCGTCGATCGACGAGCGCATCGTGCGCCAACCCAAGGCTTCACCGTCAAACGCATCGCGCATCATCATCGCTGCGAACTTGCGCGCGCGCGGCGCGCTCCAGGCGTCGATCACCAAGGCCGCAAAGTGCGGCAGAAAAACGTCCGGCGCATCTTTGGCCAACTGGTCGAGCGCGCGCGCGGCCACCGGCGGCCCGCCCTCGGCGAAGAGCTCGTCGTACGCGGCGCGTTTGCTTGCGAAGTGGGCGTAAAAGGCGCTTTCGCGGACGCCGACTTCGCGGGTGATCGAGCGGATCGAGGCGCCGGCGAACCCTTTGCCGGCAAATGCGTCGAGGGCCGCATCCAGCAGCGCAGAGCGAGTTCCCGGCGCCCGTCGCATACCTGGATTATGAACGAACGTTCATTAAGGAGTCAAGGCTCGCCGCGGCCCGAGATGGTAGATGC
>JBPYDW010000085.1:0-5042 GCA_051986335.1 Vulcanimicrobiaceae bacterium
AACCTCATCAAGCGCTACCAGCCTCCGTATAACGTCCGGCTGCGCGACGACAAGCGATTTCCATATCTCAAAGTGACGAACGAGCCGTTTCCGCGCGTCGTCTTCACCCGCTTCGTCAAGGACGACGGCGGTCGTTATTTTGGTCCGTATACCAACGCCCATGGATTGCGCGAGCTGATCGACCTGGTGCGAGTCGTGTTTCCCTTGCGCACCTGCCGCGAACCGATCGATGGCCGGCGGCGACGCCCGTGCTTGCAGTATCACATCAAACGCTGCATGGCACCGTGCGTCGGCTTTCAAAGTGAGGACGAGTACAACGCGACCATCGAGGAAGTCGTGCTCTTTCTGGAAGGAAAACAGGAATCGCTCTTGGCGCGTCTGCAAGGCGAGATGATCCGCGCCGCCGAGTCCTATAGCTTCGAGTCGGCAGCCCGGTTGCGCGATCGCATCGCCCAAGTGCGGCGGGTAACCGAAGATCAAAAGGTCGTTTGGAAGTCGCGGCTTGACATGGATCTGGTCGCCTGCGCGCGGGCGCAGGGTCAAGCCTGCATGCAAGTCTTCATGGTGCGCGGCGGGAAGCTGATCGGACAAGAGAACTTCATCTTGGACGGCGTGCACGATCAAGCCGAGGCGACGCTGTTTTCGGAATTTCTCAAGCAGTTCTACACCGCGCGAACTGCCGGAAGCGGCGAGACCCCGGGCATCTCGGCGTTGGCCAAGATCCGGACCGCCCGCGACAATCAGGCACCGGTGCCGGAAAAAGCGCGCGCGCGGCGCAGCGCCGCGATCGCCGCTGCGGTGCCCAAGGAGATTCTGGTCCAGGTTGAGCCAAGCGAGCGGGCGGTAATCGAGAGTTGGCTTTCGGCCAGCAAGGGTCAACGCGTGCGCGTGTTGGTTCCGCAACGTGGCGCTCGCGCCGACTATCTACGATTGGTCGAGAAGAACGCGCAGCAGAACCTGAAGGCGTTTCTGGCCCATCAAGAAGTTCAAGAGAGCGCGCAGGCGCGCGCCCTCACCGAACTTGCCGACGCGCTCGAACTTTCCGAGTTGCCGCATCGCATCGAATGCTACGACATCTCGAATATCGCCGGTACGAATCCGGTGGCGTCGATGGTCGTCTTCGTCGAGGGGCGCGCCAAGAAATCGGATTATCGCAAGTTCAAGATTCAATACGATCGCGGACCGAACGATTTCGCCATGATGCAGGAAACGCTGCGCCGGCGTCTGCGCTACCTGCGGCGGGAGACCGATGGCGACAGGCTGGGCGAAGAACTTGCCAAGCGCGAGCGCTTCAACAAGAAACCCGACCTGTTGCTGATCGACGGCGGCAAAGGCCAGCTGAACGCGGTCGTCGAGGTGCTCGAGGAACTGGACATGACCGGTATTCCGGTAGCGGGACTCGCCAAGGAGCACGAGTGGCTCTACATCCCGGGCCAATCGGAACCAATCGTGCTCCCGGCGAACACGGCCGGCCTTCATCTGATAATGAGGATTCGCGACGAAGCGCACCGCTTTGCCGTCACCTACCACCGGCAGCGCCGGGCCAAGGAAATGACCCGGTCGGCGCTCGACTCGCTCGAAGGTGTAGGGCCGGTTCGCAAGAAGCGGTTAATATCGGCCTTTGGGTCGCTGGCGGCCGTCAAGCGCGCGAGCGTTGACGAGATCGCCGCAGTGAAAGGGATGACGCCGGCACTCGCGTCGCGCGTCAAAGCCGCACTAGGAGAATGAGATGCTGCAATTCATCGTCCGCTTCATCATCAGTGCGATCGTCGTCGGGTTGATCCTATTCTTCGTTCCCGGCTTTACCAACAAGGCGGGTGTCGAACACGGTTTCGGTTGGCAAGGCGTTCTCTGGGTAACGATAATTCTCGGCATACTCAACGCGTTGCTGGGACCGATTCTGCGTTTGATCAGTGCGCCAATCACGTTTCTTACGATGGGCGTGTTCGGCGTTGTCGTTAACTGGATTCTGTTCGGTCTTGCAGTTTGGATCGCGCCGAACGTAAAGGGCGGATGGCTGCCGACGCTGATCGGCGCAATAATTCTTACGATCGTTTCGACGCTCGTTCAGCAGCTCTGGAAGACCGAGAGCGAGCGCGGCGCGGTCGCCTAGCCTTACCTGTGCGGGGCGGCCGGCGGCCGCCCCACCGGCCGCTGGAACCTACGGCTTGCGGCGCGTGTTATACTCGTGCACGGTCGCGGGGCTGAAATAGGTTCGACGGGGAGATCCGCGGCTAGTGTCAGCAGGCGGAGTTGCGAGCCCTCCTTAAACGATCGCAACGGCAATATCTGCCAACAACCAATACGCACTGGCTGCCTAATCTAGGATAGCCACCGGACGCGGAGAGTCGGCCCGAACCCCTCCGCCTTCCGGCCATGAACTCGGGCTGGTTCCGGCACCTGATTCGATGACGGAACGAGATTTAGGATCTGCAGCGAACGATAAGCCCCGCTTTGAGGCGTGCGTTCGATCAAGTCAAACTCGAAGCTGAGCCTGGAGAACGCACTAGCTCGTCTTTTCGGACTCGGGGGGCGGTACCCCGACAGCTCCACCACTGCTTTGTTTTGGTCCAATGAACGCGACGTTCATTGGACCATTTCATTACAAGGATCCGGCCGGAGCGACCACGCGTTCGGCGCGGTAGCGGCTGACTTCGATGTACGTGTAGGCCTGCGCCGCGGCGCCGCACAGACGTTCTAGCGTCTCTAGCTCGTCCGGGTCGAGCGCCGTGCCGTCTTGGTGCATGCCATATATAGCGAACGCGGTCATCTCGGGGCCCTGATGGATCGGAATGGCAATTGACGCCTGGCCGAACGGATTCTCGGTGAGATCGCCGAGGTTCACGCGTACGTTTTCAACCGAAAGAAAGCGCACGAGATCGTGATCGGACTCGAACGCGGCAGCGGCTGCGGCGTCGTACCCCGACGCGGAGGAGAGTACGAAGGCCTCACCCGTCTTGCGAAAGAGCGCGGCAAGCGTTAGGTGGAGTCTCCGATAGGGATCGCGCACCAGCGCCCGGTCAACCGTTTCTTCCTGCGTCGCGCTCATTAGCGTGCGCCCCAAGCGGTTCAAGAACGTTTCGGCCTCGTACTTGTTGCGGAAGAGAAGAAAGTCGACGGAGGCTTCGATGCGGCGATACAGGCGATGAAGCGTCAGTGCAATTCCGATGGTGACGAGCGCGTCGAGTGCCAGCGCGACGCGCGCTTCATGCAGAAACGTGCTCGTTATCCAGTCGACGGCAGCGATTGCCACGACGACGACGGTCGTTACGGCGGCATAGATTACGGTGCGGCTTATCGCGAAACTGATGTCGATAACGTGTCGCTTGAGAATCGCATACAGCAACGCGATTGGCGTAAGAATCAGCGTCATCGCTATCAATCCGCCAAGCTGGCCCGGTATGACGGCGGTCTGTCTGAGAAAATCGACGGTCACGGCCCAGCCGATCGCAAACGCAGCCCAACCGAAACGCCCACGTTCTTCGCGTTCCATCGCCATCAAGCGCGCGGCCACGGTAAGCAGTACGAGCAGCGCTGCCGTGACAGTTACCATGCGGGTAGCCGCGGCGGTAACGACAAACGCCGTCACGCATCTCACGATGCCGAACAATGCTAGAGCGACCGTTACCCCGATTGAAATGCGATATGCACGCGTGCGCCATCCAGCTGGCGGACTATCGTTCGGGACGAGGGCGGCGAACTGCATCAGTAGACCGTACTGAATGGTAATCGCAACGATTGACGCGTTGTACAGTACCGCATAGAGCGCCGGATTTAAGACCGAGAGGTTCTGTTCAATCGCGTAGTTTGGTGCCGCGATGAGCGCGTAGGCAAAGAACGTCCACGTTGCGCGACCGGGACGAGCAAGGACAAGAAATACCGCGCACAGCAGGAATGCGACGTATCCGGCGATTCGAAATGCCGCCAGCCAGTCGTTTACGTAAACGTTCTGAGCCGGGGGGCGCGTCTCGGCGATGAAGCTAACCGGCTGCCAGGAGCCATCGCGCTCCACGCAAAGGCTGATGGTACTGCCCGGTACGTACCCGTCAATTTGACCGGCGTTGTCGCGTGCGAAAAGTAGGCGCGCGTCCCGCGTGGATAGGCACGAGACCACGTCACCTGACCGAAGGCCGGCGCGATACGCGGGAGAGCCAGGTTCGACCTCGATGACTCTCGGTTGAATCAGCGCGCCGGTAGGGTGCAGTTTCACGCCGGTGTACGCCGTGAGCGGATGCATGAACATGGGGATGCCGGCAATCGCAACGACGATCGCGGCTAGTGCCGTAACGAGAAGCGTTCTCAAAGGCGTCGCCCCCTTTGGCGGGCGACTTTCCACATCTCCTCCTGGTTCTCTTGTGCTTGCTCGCCGGCACGCGGGATCGGTGAGCTTTTTTGCGCGTCGAGGGTGCGGCCGGCGCGCAGCGAATGCAACGCCCTCATGCGTAGACTCGCAACGCTTTTCCTTTTGCTGGCGACGATCCGGCCCGTTTCGGCTCAAACCGACACAATGTTGCAAACCCAGCTCGCGTCGATGACGGCCGCCTATTCCGGCAGCGTCGCGCTGTATGCGATCGACCTAAAATCCGGCAAGACGGTTGGGTTGAACGCCGACACCCCGGTGCAAACCGCGTCGGTCATCAAGCTCGCCATCCTCTTTGAGGCGCTCAAAGAGATTCAAGACCGTCGCAAGCACTGGAACGACCAGCTCACGCTGACCAAAGCCAACCAAGTCGAGGGTTCGGGCGTGCTCGCGCTCTTCGATACACCGTTGACGCTCACGCTCAAGGACGCGTTGACGATGATGGTCGTCGTCAGCGACAACACCGGCACCAACGTGGTCATCGACGATCTCGGCCTGCAGAACATCGACGACCGGATCCAATGGATGGGCTTGCAGAACACCTGGCTCTACCGAAAGGTTTTTTTGCCGGCGAGCGGCCCGATGCCCGCCGATCAGCCGAAGTTTGGGCTGGGAAAGACGACGGCGACCGAGATGGCGCAGATCGTGCAGCGCTTTGCCGACTGTAATTTGAACGCGCCGG
>JBPYDW010000086.1:0-2063 GCA_051986335.1 Vulcanimicrobiaceae bacterium
CGGCGGGATTCGTAGACCTGCCGCGGGTGGTTGCAAGTCATCCGCTGCACGGAGTCCTGGCTCAATACGATGCCGAGATCGCTGCGCTGCGAAGCACGCAAAACGTCGCCGGGCTGCACGATCCCGCAGCGGCGGCGCGACAGAGTGCGACGGCGTTGCAGGCAGATACTTCGGCCGCGGCGCGACACGCCGAAGCGATCGGCGGGCGTGATTCTGCCGTCAATCGCGCGCGCGAACAAGACGCGCTCGCGCAGGTGCTGCGCGTAGAACGTACGGGAGAGGCAGGAGCGTCGGTATATGCGACCGAGCTGGTTTCCGAAACGAATGCAAACCTGCGCGATTATGGAAGTGCTCTCTCCGAGCGCATCGAACGGGCCTACGCAGCGCGGGCGCAACAGTTGCGCGAAAAAGAACTGGCGCTCGCGTACGACCTGGCGCGCCGCAACGCGGGGCAGCGGTTGGCATTGCGGTTGAAACTCGACGTGTCGCATCCCAACGCCGCTCGCCGCGCGAGCTTAGAAGCTGAGCTAGATGCGCTGAATGCAAGCGAAAGCAACGCCGTCAACGGGATGCGCCGCGCCGACGCCGCGCAGCTAGCGGCGTACCGCGCTCAGTTGGAGCGCGAGACGGCCACGGCCGCGCAAACGATGGATCAGCAGCTGCACATCAAAGCGAGCGCGAATTATTTGATCTTACAGCGAGTTTTCAATGAGGCCGGCAATGAGCTCGGGACACTTCCGCGACCGTCGCAACTGGCGGCCTTCGGCCGCACCTACGCGGCATCGAGCAGCGCCCAGGGTATCGCGACCGGCATGCAGCTAGCCGGCCTCGACCTCTCCGGGCGCTTCCAACGGCTCGCGACTGCCGACTCGCGATCGCAAAGCGACGCCGGTTCGCAGCTTCGCTCGTTAGAAGCGAGTCGCCGCGCCCTCTATCGTTCGATCGTCGCACAAGTCGAAACGCAAGCGAGGGCGCTAGCGCGACAACGCGGTTTGCAAAGCGTGATCTTCGTGTCTTCGCCGCCGCACAGCGGCGTCGACCTAACGCCGGCACTCGCGGCGCGCTTGCGCCAGGAGTCGTAGCCGAATGGAAACGGGGCGCTCCTCGAGGAGCGCCCCGGTCACGTTACGGCCGAGTCGTGTCGTCTGGTCGGCGACCGGTGGTAGGGTTTGTTCTCGGCGCGCCCGGCGTGGTTTCGCCCGCGACGCGGCCGGTTTGCGAGTAAACGTTCGTCGTGACGACCTCCTTCTCGCGGCGCCTCAGGAGCCACGCGATGAGCGCAATTAGCAGCGCAAGGAGGAGTAGTCCGATCAACCACGGCCAGAAGTTGGGTGCTGCCACCGGTGCCGCAGCGGGCGCCGGCAGCGCGGACGCTGCCGCATTGAGACCGGCGAGCGTGCAGCCGTTGACCGTGGCGGCTTGGCGGTTCGCTGAGTAGGTGACCCTCGCACCGCAGATCGCAGAAAGCACCTCGACCGGAACGTAGGCGTTCCCATCGATCAGTGCCGGTGCGACGCGAAGCGTCGTCGGATTGCCTCGGATAGTGGCGTTCGTGTCGCCGGTATTGATCGTGACCAACTGCTGGCCACCCATGGACGCCGTGGCGGTCGGCTTGTTATAGTCGACGGTCGCCCCGAGGCGCTCCATCGGCGCTCGAAACGGAATGAGCAGACTGCCGGCGCGTGACACGACGTTCGGAACCGACGTTCCATCGAGCGTCACGGTTTGTGCCTGCGCCACCTGACTTGAAAACGTCAGCGCTGCGCTTACTGCCAAACCGGCGACACCCGCGCGCGCTGAAGCGGTCAAGAATCGCTTCATGATTAGGATACCTCCTTTACGGCGGCCCAGCGAACCGCGGCCCCAAGACTACCGGCCTCCACGCGCCGGCGTCTGCACGAACCGCGGTTCTCCGGCCGCAGAGAGCGCGCTACGTCTTGCGCGACCCTGGAACGTCGCGACCGACGTCGACCTGTTGCCGGCGGACGGTGTCGGTTATCTTTTCGACCCGGTCCGAGCCGGCGCGACGGATCACCACTTCCTCCGCGATACGCGCCACCTTG
>JBPYDW010000087.1:0-10259 GCA_051986335.1 Vulcanimicrobiaceae bacterium
GCGGCGCGCGTTCGATCTCGCCATAGTGCGCGAAGTCGACTTTCGGCCATGCCGGCAGGTCGGCGAAGACGCCGGCGCTCGGCGCCGGGCTTTTTTGCAGCGCAACCTTGACGTAGCTCTGCACGTCCTCGCGGGTGACGCGACCGCTCGGCCCGCTGCCGCGCACCGTCGCCAGATCGACGCCCAGCTCGCGCGCAAAGCGACGGATCGACGGGCTGGCGTGCACCATGCCGTCACTGCGCGGCGCACCGTTGCCGGCGCTTGGAACGATCGTCGCAGCCGGCTGCGGCGGCGGTGCCGATGGCGCGGGCGGAGGTTGTGCTGCGGCGGGCGCCGGTGCCGGCGCTGCCGGTTTTTGCACCGGCTGCTCGCCGGTGGCAAGCGTTGCAATTACCGTGCCCTTCGAAACTTTGTCGCCGGCTTTGACGCGGACGTCCTGCACCGTCCCGGTCGCTACCGCCGGGACTTCCATCGACGCCTTTTCGCTCTCGAGCACGATCAGCGACGCTTCCTTCTCGATGCGATCGCCGGGCTTGACGAGCACGTCGACAACCGGCACGTCGGAAAAGTCGCCGATATCGGGAACGCGCAGTTCGATCGTCGAGCTCGTTGCTTCGGTCGGGTCGGGCGCGCTCGGTGCGGCAACCGGAGGTGGCGATGCGGCGCTTGCCGTCTGGTCTGCAGTAACTGCATCGGAGGTGAGCGTTACGATCGGCGAGCCCATACTCACCTTGTCGCCGACTTTCACCTTGACTTCGGCGACTTTGCCTTCGGCTGTCGACGGGATCTCCATCGAAGCTTTTTCGCTCTCTAACGTGATGAGCGAGTCGTTCTTCTTGACGCTGTCGCCGGCCTTAACCATGATTTCGATGACCGGCACATCTTTGAAGTCGCCGATGTCGGGGACCTGAACGTCGATCGTTTGACTCACGCGCGCTCTCTGCTCGATTAAACGGCGATGGGATTAGGCTTGTCGGGATTCAGCCCGTACTTCGCAATCGCCTGGCTTACCCTCTCGACCGGAATCGTTCCCTCATCGGACAGGGCCTTGAGTGCCGAAACGGTTACGTAGAAACGGTTCACCTCGAAGAATTCGCGCAACTTGCGGCGGTAGTCGCTGCGGCCAAACCCGTCCGTTCCCAGCGCCTGGTAGGAGCGTCCGACGTAGGGGCGGATCGCTTCGGCGAAGGTGCGCACGTAGTCGGTTGCCGCTACACCAGGGCCGCGTTTGCCAGCCAACTGCTGCTCGACGTGCGACTGCCGCGGCGTTTGTTCCGGGTGTAGCAGGTTCCAGCGTCCGGCGTCGACGCCGTCGCGCTGCAAGAGGTTGAAGCTGGTGACGCTCCAGACGTCGGAGACGACGCCCCAGTCCTGGGCCAGCAGCTGCGCAGCATCCTCGACCTCGCGCAAAATTGCCCCGCTCCCGAAGAGTTGCACGCGCGGCGTCCTGCCGTCGTCCTCGCCGCCGTCGTGCAAGAGATACATGCCGCGCAGAATGTTCGGTGCGGCTCCCTCCGGCATGGCCGGATGCCGATAGTTTTCGTTGAGGAGCGTGATGTAATAGTAAACGTCTTCTTGCTCCGCAACCATGCGCCGCAAACCGTCTTGAATGATGACCGCGACCTCATACCCGTACGTTGGATCGTAACTTACGCAGTTGGGAATGAACGAAGCGAAGACTTGGCTATGACCATCTTCGTGCTGTAAGCCCTCGCCGTTGAGGGTCGTGCGGCCGGAGGTTCCACCAAGCAAGAACCCACGGGCGCGGCTGTCGCCGGCGGCCCAAGCCAGATCGCCGACGCGCTGAAAGCCGAACATGGAGTAGAAGATGTAGAAGGGGATCATCGGCAGATTGTGATTCGAATATGAAGTTCCCGCTGCGATCCACGATGAAATCGCTCCGGCTTCGTTGATGCCCTCTTGCAGAATTTGTCCCAGCTTGTCCTCGCGATACACCATCAACTGATCGGCGTCCGGCGGCTGATAGAGCTGCCCGACCGGCGAGTAGATGCCGAGCTGACGGAACATGCCTTCCATACCGAACGTGCGCGACTCGTCGGCAACGATCGGAACGACGCGCGGGCCGATGGTGGGATCCTTCACGATCGTGTTTAGGATCCGCACGAACGCCATCGTCGTGGAGATCTCGCGGTCACCCGTCGACTGTAACTGCGTATCGAACGTCGGCAGCGCCGGAACTGCCAGTGACGCCGACCTGCGCCGCCGCTGCGGGAGCTGTCCCAGCGCCGCGCTGCGCTCGCGCAAGTAGCGCATCTCCGGGCTGTCGTCGGGCGGCTTATAGAACGGAAGGTCGTCGATATCGCGGTCGCCGATCGGCACGGCAAAGCGATCGCGGAATGCACGCATCGCATCGGCGTTCATCTTCTTGGCCTGATGCGCAATGTTGAGGCCTTCGCCCGCGAGTCCCATGCCGTACCCTTTGATCGTCTTGGCAAGGATGACCGTCGGCTGTCCGACGTGCGTGGTTGCCGCTTTATAGGCCGCGTAAACCTTTACCGGGTCGTGGCCTCCGCGTTGCAGCGCCCAGATCTGGTCATCGGTGAAGTCGGCGACAAGCGCCCTCGTCTCGGGATAGCGCCCGAAGAACTGCTCGCGAACGAACGCGCCGTCGCGTGACTTGAACGTCTGGTAGTCACCGTCGACGGTTTCGTTCATCACCTGCACGAGGCGGCCGGTCGTGTCGGCGCGCAACAGCGAATCCCACCTGCTGCCCCATATGACTTTGATGACGTTCCAGCCGGCGCCGCGGAAGATGCGTTCCAACTCTTGAATGATCTTGCCGTTGCCGCGTACCGGACCGTCGAGGCGCTGCAAGTTGGCGTTGATGACCCAAATGAGGTTGTCGAGCTTTTCGCGACCTGCCAGTGCGATCTCGCCGAGCGATTCGGGCTCGTCCATCTCGCCGTCGCCCCAGAATCCCCAAACTTTCCGCCCGGTGGTGTCTTGCAAACCGCGATCGTGAAGGTAGCGCATGAAGCGGGCTTGGTAGATCGACATGATCGGTCCCAATCCCATCGACACCGTCGGGTATTGCCAGAAATCGGGCATCAACCAGGGATGCGGATATGACGGCAGACCGCGGCCGTCGACTTCCTGGCGAAAGTTCAGCAGCTGCTCCTCGCTAATCCGTCCCTCGAGAAATGCGCGCGCATACACTCCGGGCGACGAGTGCCCTTGATAGAACACCATGTCGCCGCCGAACGTATCGGATGGTGCGCGGAAGAAATGATTCCACCCGACATCGTACAGGGTTGCGGCTGAAGCGAAGGAGGCGACGTGACCGCCGAGTTCGGACGAGACCTTGTTGGTTTTGGTTACCGTCACCAATGCGTTCCAGCGAACGTAATGACGAAGGCGCGTCTCGAGTTCGTCGTTGCCCGGATAGGCCGGCTGCTCTTCGACCGGTATCGTGTTGATGTACGGCGTTTCTAAACCGAGAGAAACGTTTGCGCCGCCGCGTTGCGCTTCATCGACGAGGCGGCCGATCAAATTGCGGGCTCGATCGGGGCCCTCGTAGGAGAGCACGCCGCGTAGGGCGTCGAGCCACTCGGTCGTTTCGGCCGGGTCGGGGTCTGAGCTCGCGTGCCGTGTTGTCGTCGTCATAGCCTGCCGACGATTCCGTAGCCCACAACCATTCCATGCCAGAGGACCGAGCCAAAGGTCAGATTGGTTCAGGCCAATCGGGGAGGCGCTCTTCTCGTAACACGACCGCGATCGAGGCCAACAGGATCGCTGCGCCCACCACGGCCAGTCGCGGCACCGCCTCGCCGAAGATACCAAATGCCAGCACCGCGGCGATGACCGGCTCGAGCAGCGTTGCAAACGAAACCGCGCTTGGAGAGAACCAGCGCAACGACGCGTTGATCGCTGTGTGGCCCAAGAGTTGCGAGATCAGCGCCATCGCGGCGATCCCTCCCCAGGCGCCCAGAGCCGTCGGCGCCGGCAGGGGTTGATGCGCGACGACAGCCGCGGCGATCAAAATCAGTGCTGCCCAGGTGTTGGTGCGCGTGACGATCGCCCGCGTGCTCATCGCCATGCGTACCTCGCGCACGAGCAACAGGTACGCCGCCATCGCCATTCCCCCACCGATCGCCAGCCCCGCACCTAGCCAAAGATGTCCCGCAACGGGAGGCGCGGTTGTATCGAATCCGACGACCATGGCCAGGCCCACCGCGCCGCCGGCGAACCCGGCAACGCTGCGTGCCCCGAGGCCGCGACGGTGAACGAGCGCGTCGTAGAGCGCCGTCCAGATCGGCGTCGACGCTACCAGTAGGGTCGAAATCGCGACGGCTGCGAACTCGAGGGAGCTAATCCACAGCGCGAAGTGCGCGGCCAGCGTCAGACCGGCAAAAGCGAGGATGACGCCGTGCTTCCTCTTAATGGGGCCGATTCGGTCGCGCGCGACGAGCGCAACGGCGAGCAGTACGATTGCCGCGATGATCAGGCGGCCGGCGCTTACGGCGATCGGTCCGGCGCCCTGCAGAGCATAGCGCGCGAAGATCGCGGCGGCGCCAACGGCGATTTGCGATCCTGTCAGGACGGCGTACGGAAGCAGGCGCGTCTGCATCCGGCGCTTGCGTTCGCGCGCGAGTGCGCCCTCCCTTCGCACGGCGTTCCGCTGGGGAGAGCCAGTGAGCCGTCCCTCTCTTTGCGCCGTCGCCCCAGCTTCGAACGACGCACGAACGCGGAGAAGTCGACTTCAATCGCGTACCTTCCGGATTACGGGAGCTTGCGAAAGCGGGCTGAGAGGGCGATCGATTTCGAGCCGACCGTTGCACCTGAACCGGATAATGCCGGCGTAGGAAGGAGACC
This sequence comes from Vulcanimicrobiaceae bacterium, assembly GCA_051986335.1. Classification (GTDB taxonomy): domain Bacteria; phylum Vulcanimicrobiota; class Vulcanimicrobiia; order Vulcanimicrobiales; family Vulcanimicrobiaceae; genus JBPYDW01. Next base: position 4,834 of record JBPYDW010000087.1, read on the forward strand.
AGCAATGACTGTGGCCACCCCCGCCCAGAGCGCCTCGCGAAAGATGTACATCTGCGACGAGGACGCTGCGTTGCGCGTTCCGGCGCGCCAGATAGTTCTCACCGACGGCAGCGCGCATGTGCTCTACGACACGAGCGGACCGCATACCGATCCCGAGATTACCATCGATCTGAACGCGGGACTCGTCCCGCTACGCGAGCCGTGGATCGCTGCGCGCAACGACACCGACGAGCTCGATCGACCAACCTCGGTCTACCGCCGCGGTCGCGATGCCATGCCGGAGCTGGACGCCATTCGCTTTGCCAACGGCCGCAAACCGCGCAAAGCCAAGCCGGGCGGCAACGTGACCCAGATGCACTATGCCCGGCGCGGCGAGATCACGCCGGAGATGCGGTTCATCGCGCTGCGCGAAGGGTGCGATCCCCAATTCGTGCGCAGTGAAGTCGCGCGCGGACGCGCGATCATTCCGGCGAATATCAATCATCCCGAGAGCGAGCCGATGATCATCGGACGCAACTTCTTGGTGAAGATCAACGCAAATATCGGCAACTCGGCCGTCGCGTCGACGATCGCCGAGGAAGTCGAAAAGATGACGTGGGCGACGCGCTGGGGTGCGGATACCGTCATGGATCTCTCGACGGGCAAGAACATTCACGAGACGCGCGAGTGGATTCTTCGCAACTCGGCCGTGCCGATCGGAACCGTGCCGATCTATCAAGCGCTCGAGAAGGTGAACGGCAAGGCGGAAGAGCTTACCTGGGAGTTATACCGCGACACGCTCGTCGAGCAAGCCGAACAGGGCGTGGACTACTTCACGATACATGCCGGCGTGCTACTGCGCTACGTACCCTTGACCGCCAAGCGGGTGACCGGAATCGTCTCGCGCGGCGGCTCGATTCTGGCCAAGTGGTGCTTGGCGCATCACCAAGAGAACTTCTTGTACGCGCACTTCGAAGAGATTTGCGAGATCATGAAGACGTACGACGTCGCCTTCTCGCTGGGCGACGGTCTACGCCCCGGGTGTCTGGCCGACGCCAACGATGAAGCGCAGTTTGCCGAGTTGGAAGCGCTCGGCGAGCTGACGAAAATCGCCTGGAAGCACGACGTGCAAGTGATGATCGAGGGTCCGGGGCACGTGCCGATGCATCTGATCAAGGAGAACGTCGACAAGCAGATCGAGATCTGTCAGGAAGCGCCGTTTTACACCTTGGGCCCGTTGGTGACCGACGTCGCTCCCGGGTACGACCACATCACTTCGGCAATTGGTGCGGCGATGATCGGCTGGTACGGTACCGCGATGCTATGCTACGTCACGCCCAAAGAGCATCTTGGATTGCCCAACAAAAAGGACGTGAAAGACGGTGTGATCGCCTACAAGATCGCCGCTCACGCTGCCGATGTCGCCAAGGGCCATCCGCGCGCGCGTCACTGGGACGACGTCCTCTCGAAGGCGCGCTTCGAGTTCCGCTGGCGCGATCAGTTCGACCTCTCGCTCGATCCCGATACCGCGCGAGAGTTTCACGACGAGACGCTGCCCGCCGAGGGCGCGAAGGTCGCGCATTTCTGCTCGATGTGCGGACCGCATTTTTGCTCGATGAAGATCACCCAGGAGGTGCGCGAGTACGCCGAAAAGGGCATGGCCGAAAAGTCGCGGGAGTTTAAAGAGCTTGGGTCCGAGGTGTACGTCGACGTCTCGCGGTAGCGGCTGCGATTAGACCGCAACTCGTCCTGTTCGATCGCGATGAAACGCTGATCGTCGACGTTCCGTTCAACGGCGATCCGGCGAGGGTTAAGCCGGTTGAGGGTGCCAAGGTCGCGCTGGACAGACTGCGCGCGGCCGGTATACCGGTCGCGGTGGTGAGCAATCAAAGCGGCGTCGGCCGCAAGCTCATCACCCTCGAGCAGGTGGAAGCGGTCAACCGCCGCGTGGACGAGCTACTCGGACCGTTTGCCGGCTGGTTCGTTTGCCCGCACGCGCCGGACGATGACTGCGATTGTCGTAAGCCAAAGCCGAAGCTGATACTGGATGCCGCGAAGGCATTCGGCGTGCAGCCGGCTGCGTGCGTGCTGATCGGCGATCGCGAGAGCGACGTTCTTGCTGCCCGCAACGCGGGAGCGACGCCCATTCGCGTCGACGGCACCTGCTCGCTTGCAGACGCGGTCGATGAAATTCTTGGGGTTAGGGGTTCACCCAGAAACTGACGTCCGGCGTCGCTGCGGCCGGCTGCGCGACCGTCAAGGCGTGCGGACGTTGGACCGCGTGATAGTGGGGCAGCTGGATCGACTTGGCGATGTGCGCCCACGCCGTCATCACCCGAACGACGTAGTTTTCCGTTTCGGCGTAGGGTGGAATCCCGCCATATCTTTGCACCGCTCCCGGGCCGGCATTGTACGCGGCGGCAGCGAGTTGCGGCGAATGATACCGCTCGATCAGGCCCTTGAGATAGCGCGCGGCGCCATAGAGATTGTCGGCGGCATTGTATGGATCGACGTGCAACAGGGCGGCCGTGCCGGGCATGAGTTGGCCCAAGCCGATCGCTCCGACCCGGGACTCGGCGCTGGTGTGCCAACGCGATTCGACCGTCACCAGGGCGGCAAGGAAGTTGGGATCCAAACGCCAGCGATTGGCATTGGCGAGCAAATGCAAAGCGAGATCGTGGCTCTTCCATTGTGGAAGGCGCGGATTGATCGTCTTGAGCAAGCTCGCGTAGGCAGCCACGGTCGGTGGCGCCGTAAGCGAAACGGTGACCTGAGCATCAGCAGTGCCGGCGCAAAGCACGAAGGAAGCCGCGGCCGCTAATACTAGGAGCAGTCTACGCATTCGACCCTTTTACAGTGCCTTAACGGCACTCTCCTATGACAAAGGTCCATCCTTTGTGCCGGGATGGCCAAAGGTTGGAAAAGAATGTCGGACCCGTGCGAAACCGCGGCTCGATGACGCCCACAGCTCGTCGGAACTGGGGCATTGCCATCGTTTTCTTCTTTATAATACTGTTTGCAGCCATCGGTTTTTCGCAGTGGTGGGCCTACAACAAGAACGTGCCTGCCTGGGAGCAACGAAACGCAGACCACCTACATCACTAGGCTTCGGTCTTTTGTCGCAGCTTCGGTAGGCGCGGCTCCAGAAAAGTGCGGCCCGCACAGGGCCGTCGAAAGGAGCACCGCTTTGAAACGTATCTTCTTTCCAATTAGTCTCGCATGCTTGCTGGTGGCTCCGGCGACTGCTCGGGCCGGGGTGCCGCGCTTCGATCACATCGTGGTCATCATGCTGGAAAACCACAGCGAGCCGAGCGTGATCGACAACGCCGCGACGCCGAAGATAACGGCCTTGGCGCACCGCTACGGCTATGCCGATAACTACTACGGCGTAACCCATCCCAGCTTACCCAACTACATCGCGATGACGTCGGGGAACAACTGGTACTCGAACAGCGACGATCCAAGCCAGCGCTTCGACCACATCAACATCGTCGATCAGCTCGAAGCGGCGCACATCTCCTGGACGGCGTACATGGAGTCGATGCCGTCGGTCGGATTCCTCGGTGCGTTCTATCCGGCCGACGAAAACAAGGCACTGTATCTCGCCCGGCACAATCCGTTCCTGTTGTACGACGACGTGCGTAACGATTCGGCGCGGCGCGCCCACGACGTACCGCTGGGCCAACTCGATACCGACTTACAGAGCGGCAAATTGGCGCAGTTCGTGTGGATCAGCCCCAACGCGTGCCGCGACATGCACGGCAGTCCGGACGAGTGCCCGTATAGCGAGGACGCAAAGTTGCGCAGCAGCGGCGACGACTTCGTGGGCGAGTGGGTTGGCAAAATCATGGCTTCGCCTGCCTGGACGAAGAACTCGATCATCCTGGTCATGACCGACGAAACGGACTACACCGGGGATAACCCCGCCACCGGCGGATGGCTTAACGCGGGGGCGTGCTGCAATTCGCCGATCGTGGTAAAGGGCGCGCCGTTCTTTCCCGCCGGCGGCCAATACGGTGGCGGTCTAAGCCCGTTCGTTGCGATCGGCGATCCGGTCGTGCCCGGGTACGTTTCGCACACGCCGCTCAATCACTACGCCGTGTTGCGCACGATCGAGGAGTCATTTGGGCTGCCGCTGCTGGGAATGGCGAGCGACACGATCAACGTCCACGACTTGGGCGAGTTCTTCCGTCAGTAAGCAGCTTCGCTCGGGGCGCGCTAGCAGGCGCTCAGGTGCGAGGTCATCTTGAAGCGTTCGCGCGCGATGCAGCGCTCAACGTTGTACTGAAAGGCGCGCAACGTGCGGGTCAGGCGGCGGGCGAACTGCGGACGTTCGTCGGGCATCAGGAACGAACCGGTAAGAACGATCAGCGCTCGTAGCGCGGAGCGCGAGATGCGCTCGAAGGTCGTCGCGGTGACTCCTTCGCGCGCGAGCGCTTGCGCGGCGTCTTGCGCGTGCTCGATCGGAACGGTGCTGCTGAGCTTTCCCGCCGCGGTCGCCAGCATCAACCGCCAGACGCGCGCCATCGCATGGCGTGCCCCGGGATGCCCCAGCGATCCCATTCCGGAGATCAGCGCCAGCGTTTGCGCCACGCACTCCGCGCTACGCTCGTCGAAAGTCAACGGACCGAGGTCGTTCTCCGGCCTTCCCGGCATTGCGAAGATATCGAACGCCAGCAAATGGTTTTCGCTGGCGGCGAGCAACGTCCAAGCCTGCAGGAGAAGATCGTTTCTGTCCGGCGCCGGAGATCCGGCCAGTGCCGCAGTTGCGTACGAGAACGCGGCAACTCCAAAATATCCAAGCTCTTCGGCGCGGCGCGCGTTGATGAGGCACGCATCGCGAATAGTTGCGGGATCGCCCTTCGCGATCGCCAGGGCGTTGCGCAGCCCGACGCCCGCCAATGCCAATCGCAGCCATACCGAACCTTCGACCGCCCCCGGGTCGAGTTCGTCGGGCGTCCATACCTGACCCAAGACCGTGGCGATGCGCCCGGCATTTTCCATTGCGAACAGCCAGCCGTCGGGGAACTGGCGCATCGCGATCTCGGCCGCGCGCGCGAGGCGCCAAGCATCGTTCAAATGATTCTCGAGCATCTCGAGTTGCGCTTGGCGCAGCAGCGCGAATCCCAGCGTGCGATAGTAGCGGTTTTCCCTCGCCGAATAGAACGCGACGTCGATCGCTTCGCGCGCCCGGGCCGGCAGACCGGCGAGAATCGCAGCCTCGGCAACGAGCGTCAGCGCGGCAACGGCGCGCTCGCCGCCGACATGCTCGGCGGCGGCAGCCACTTCGTCGGCGCGCGCCAGCAAGCTCGTCGCCGCACCCGAGTAACGCTCCGCGGTGAACTCGGTATTGGCGATTTCGAACGCGATGAGCGGATCGGCCTCGCCGGGAAGCGAGGACTGAAAGCGCCGTGCCTCGCTGCGAATGCGCTTGCCGACCTCGTGCT
>JBPYDW010000088.1:0-3289 GCA_051986335.1 Vulcanimicrobiaceae bacterium
CCTTCGCGCGATTTGAATCCGACCGTTTTGTGCGAACCATCGCAAAACGGCTTGTCCTTCGAATGACCGCAGCGGCAAAGCGCCACCGGGCTCTTTGCTGGAATCTGGTGGCCGCTCGGCCACTCGATGATGAAGTCACCGCTGACCAAGTTCGGGCCATCTAATGAAGGAACGATGCGTACCTGACTCACGATCTCTGACCTCTTTCGTTGTTGACGGTTGCGGTAATCACGGCGATGTGGCGGCGCGTGCGCGCAAGCACAAGTTCGGATCGCGGGCGCAGGCTTCGGCGGCACGCACCGCCTCGGCGACGGCGGCGAAGATGGGGAAGATGCCGTCGAGGCCGGTGACGGCAAAGATATCGAGCACGGGCGGCTGGTTGATGACCAGCGCAAAGATGCCGTTGACGCGTCGCGACTCGTTGAAGAGCGCGAGTAAGGTTTGCATCAGGTGGGTGCCGACGTGCTCGACGTCGAGCAGGTCGACGACGTGCACGAGCCGCCCGTCGCGCAGATGACGACCGATGGTGGTGCGAAGCCAGCGCTCGTCGGCGAGAGAAACCGGTTCTCTCAGCGAGCTGACGATAACGCCGGAGCGCTCGCTACTCGATCGTGACATGGGCCTTGCGCGTGCCGAACTCTTGGGCCGTGCGGCGGAGCGAGCGGGCGGAATGCCTGCTGCGCGGGACCGCGGTGGCCTTAGTGGACCCCAGCGCCTGCAAGGCCTCAGGTGGTGGGGAGGGCTTCCGAGCGAGGTGCCCGGACCTGATAGTAGTCGTAGCAGCAACTACTATACGGACCTGGCTCCAGCCTTGTCAATAAAGGCGGGCAAGAAGCTACAAGACGGCCCCTCCCGGCCGCACTACGATGTCGCCTATGAAGAGCTCCCTTGCCCGAGATGGCGCGATGGTGGCCGGGGCGGTCGCGCTGCTGATTTTGATGCCGCAGTGCGGCCAGGCGACGCTGCCGTCGCCGGCCATTACCGAGTCCGGCCAAACGATCTTTCGCAGCGACACCTTTGGCGACGAACAGTTTTGGACCAACACCTTGCATATGAACGCGGTTATCCAAAAGGCCGTGTCGCCCAAGACCGCGCTCTCGGTCGGATTGAAGGTCGATGCCGATGCGCTGCCGGCCAGCGTAATCGCCGGGATCAAGAACGGGACGATCGACTTGAACAGTCCCTCGACGACGGTGACGCTGATAAAACTCAACGCGGTGGTCGGCGTGATGGGAAAGGTCGACAGCCATAACAACCTGGTGAAGTTCGGCATCACCTGTGCGCTGTGCCACTCCACCGTCGACAATCGGATCGCGCCGGGAATCGGTTCGCGCCTCGACGGCTGGCCGAATCGCGAGCTCAATCCCGGCGCGATCATCGCGTTGTCGCCGGCGATCAGCGCTTCCCAAAAGGCGGTTTACAATTCGTGGGGTCCCGGACGCTACGATCCCCGTTTCAACTTCGACCACATTAACGGTCCGGTCATCATTCCGCCTGCGTATGGCCTGGCCGACGTAAACCTGGCAACGTTCACCGGCGACGGTTCCATCGAATACTGGAACGAGTACGTCGCGGTCACCCAGATGCACGGAATGGGAAACTTCTCCGATCCGCGCACGGGTGTGCACGTGACGTCGCCCGTCGATTTGGTCAGTTCGAAGTTGCCGGCGTTAGCCGCATACGAACATAGCCTGCCCAAGCCGACGCCGCCGCCCGGTATCGATATGGCGGCCGCGGCGCGCGGACAGACGCTCTTTCAAGCGAATTGCAGCGTATGCCATTCGGGGGCGCTCTTTACCGACGCGAACGTCCGTCTGCACCCGCCCAACGCCGACGGCACCGATCCTCAATACGCGCTACGCAGCGCGACGAAGATGTACCGGACGACGCCGCTGCGCGGGCTGGCGGCGCATCCGCCGTACTTCCACGACGGGAGCGCGAAGACGCTGGCCGACGTGGTTACGCACTACAACACGTTCCTCAATCTCAAACTGACCGCCCAACAGCAGAGCGACCTGGCGGCCTATTTGTCGACGTTGTAGCTCTAGGAGCGCAGCAGCGAGGGGAATTTTTTCTTGAGGTTCTCGACCTTGGGCGCGTCGTTGTAGACGATGTACGGGTTGTCCGGGTTGTTGTCCATGAAGTGCTGATGGTAGTCTTCGGCGCGATAGAATCCATGCAGCGGGACGACCTGCGTGACGATCGGCGCGTTGAAGACGTGTTGCTTGCGCAGCATGTCGATGAACGCGAGGGCTTCATCGTGTTGCTGCTGCGTCGTATAGAAGATCGCGGAGCGATACTGACTCCCCACGTCCGGGCCTTGGTAGTTCAGCTCGGTCGGGTCGTGGGCGACGAGAAAGTAGACCTTTAGCAAGTCGTTAAAGCTGATCTGGCTGGGATCGTAGGTGATGCGCACCGACTCCGCATGTCCGGTGTCGCCGTTCTCGACGATGTCGTAATGGGCGGTCGAGGCACTTCCGCCGGCATAGCCGGCCTCGGTACTAACGCCTTTGAGGCGCTCGAAGACGCCTTGCATACCCCAGAAGCAGCCGCCGGCCAAGACGACCGTTTGCTGCTGCGCGGCGGCGGGGGCGGCGGCCAAAAGGCTAACGGCGACGGTAAGGACCGGTAGGATCGCGGCGATTCTACGAAGGCGGAATGACTTCATCACATCCTGTTAACGCTCGGCGCCCGGCGGCGGATGCATCGGGCGGCCGGGGCGCTAGCGCGGGGTGGGGGTGCTGCTCACGAACGGAATGGCCGGCGGCGGCGCATGCGCGCTTTCCCGCAGATAGATCGAATAGCCCAGGGCGAAGGCCCAGAACGGCAGCGCCGCCAGCAAGAAGACGTGGGCGAGCCGCAGATAGTCGAACTTTAGCGAGAGTATTTGCGAGTTGCGATGCACCTGCTGCAGCAGATCCCCAACGAGTTGCTCGGTCGTCTGCGTCTCGGCGCGGCTGATGAAATGCTCGACCGGCAGATCCTTGATATCGTTGAAGTAGATCAACGAGCGGTCGCCGCCGGTCGTCACCGGATACGATGCGCGATAGAGATTGACGATGCTGGCGCCGACCAACAGCAAGAAGATCGCCATGATTGCCAGGACGATGTAGTTGGGCCTGCTCATCGCCGGGACCAAGGCGAAGAGCGTGCCGACCATGGCGATGTCAAAACCGAGCAGTACCGAGATCTTGGCATCGGCGCGATAAAAGAAGTTCGATATCAGATTCAAATGGTTGAACCTGATGTCGACTTCGCGGTCGGGAGTGCGAGGTCGATCGGCCACTAC
>JBPYDW010000089.1:0-4024 GCA_051986335.1 Vulcanimicrobiaceae bacterium
CTAAGGAGCGAGAGTACTCTAGGGCAAGGCAGCGGAGAAAGGGGTCACCTGCCGGTGCGGCGCTGCCCAAAGCCAGCAGCAGGGCTCCCGCAAAGCCTAGCAACCCGAACAAACGCTTCACAATCCAATCCAACTTTAACCGTCTCCGCCGGGTTACAGTATGTGTAGGTCGGCCGCCCTTCCGGACGGTCCCCAACCTGCCTTAAGAAGGTACCAGTAACGTGTCTATATCCGAAAAGAAACCCGCCATGTCGGTCCGGGAGGCCGGCCAAAAAGGCGGCGAAACGGTCAAGAAAAAATACGGCCCGGAGTTTTACGAGGCAATCGGCCGCAAGGGCGGTCTAGCGACAAAATTGGCTCATGGTCACGAATTCTACGAGCAAATCGGTAAGAAGGGTGGAAAGAAAGGCGGCGAAGCCACTCGCGACCGCTATGGCTCAGATTTCTACGAACAGATCGGACAAAAGGGTGGGCAACGCGTCAAACAGCTCATCGAAGAAGGCAAACGTGCCGCTGCAGCGGCTAAGGGATCCAAAGCTCGGGCGTAGACTCCGCGCGGGGCTCGTATGCCTTGCGCTATTCGCAATTACGTTACCAAGTGGAACTATACCCGGGTCGGCGATGCCGATTCCGAAGTATCCGCAAGATGTCGTTCCAACCGATGCACCACAGACGCCGCTTCCAACCGGCGCTGTTTTGCCGTACGATTCGAGCCTGTTTTTCGTGCTCGACGATACGCTATCGTCGGGCTCGGCCGTACCCGGTCAGATCGTGCGCGTCCACCTACGCGATCCGCTGGTTCTCCGCGGCGTAACCGTCGCGCCGGCCGGCACTCCCGCCGCCATTAAGGTTGCCGACGTGCAACCGGCGAAAGCGGGCGACGAGTACGGCTTCATCGACATCTACTTCATGCCGATGACGCTGCCGAACGGGCAAGAAGTTCCGCTGCGCGCTCCGCAATCGCATCTCAACGTCAACGTCTCGGCCGGTCACGAGTCCACCGTCGACCTCGAGAGTATGGCCGAGGACATCGTCTTCCCAGCCGCAATTCTTTTGCAGGTCTTCCGCAAGGGCAAAAACTTCACGCTCCACCCCGGCGCAGCCGTTCGCGCCAAGGCGGAAGCGACGATCTCGGTAAACGATCGCGGCGTGGTCGCAGTGCAGACACCGTCGCCGATGTCACTGCCGGCCGATGCGCCGGCCACCGACTTCTCCAAGATGAAGTTCGCCCAGCCGTGGGCATCGCCGCCGCGCAACGGTCACGCGACCCCGGAACCGACTGCCACTCCGGCGGCGACGCCAAGTCCAACGACGGCTCCAACGACGGCTCCAAGTCCACAACCGACGTAAGATTTAAAAGGAGATCAACGTGCTGCAACGTCTCACTGCCGGCGTGGCATTAGCGTTCGCTTTGACCACCGTGCTCGCCGGCGCGCAAGCCAAACTCCCGCCGCAGCCGCAAGGTGCGGAGGTTGGGTTCGTCTCGGGGATTCAACGCGATCTCATGGCGCGTTTCCCAACTGCAGCGGATGCGGAGAAAGCCGGCTACTTCCGCTTCACGAACGAAGATTCGACCGGCGCGATCTCGTACGCAAATCTGCAATGGACGAGCGCCGATCCCCAGCATCCCAGTCAGCTGTGGTACGACGTCAACGGCAATTTGCTGGGCGCCGATTTCTCGCAGCCCTACGTTGAGGGAAAACCGCCGCAGCTCTGGGGCGTCAATCCCCTGCGCTGGGTGCGTTTCCGGCCGCACGTCCATTGGGTGATTGCCGGACCCGGCGGAACGCAGACGTACGGAGCCACCAGCGTCGCTAAGTTTACCGCCGCGCAGGGAAGCAATTCCAACCCGGCCGCCGCAGTCGTGGCGCTCGGCAAAGCCCCGAACGTAGCGGCCGTGACGCACGTGTTCACCTTCCCGGCAATTTGGGATCTCATCGTCTGGGTGAAGCCGAACCCGAGCGGCGCATTTGCCGATGCTAATCCACTGGTCAAGCCCTCGGCCAACGCCGAAAAGAGCGATATGTAGTTACTGGCAGCGCGACGTGATGAGGTCGTACGCGATGTCGCCGGCGGCATTCTCGGACTGGGTGATCACGTCGCGCTGGCCGTCGAAGCGCAAGTAGCTTTTTAGGTCCTTCATGTCGGCAGGCAGCGCTTCTTCCTCCGGCGTCGTTCCGCCCAGCGGATGCGGATGATCCATCGCGTTGTAGTCCATCGACCCCTGGACGATTCCCAACAAGTCTTGCGTTAGCTGCATCTGCTTGTTGTAGGCGAGCTGCATCTTCTCCGCCGTCTGGTGCACTTGCTTTGCGTCCGATGGATTGTCGGCCAATTTCTCGCCGGCGCGCAACTGGTTAATCTGGTCCTGCATTCCTGGCAGTCGCTTTTGCATCGCGGTCACGAACTCGCCGAGGCGCAGGCGAAACTGATAGAACTTCTGCACGTAGTCCGGACTGGCGAAGACCTCTTTGAGATCGACCAGCTGCACGTTGACCTGGTCGAGGGTCGCATCGTTGGCTAACATCGGCTGCGCGGCCAGATTGAAATGCTGCGCCACCGAGGTGCAAAAGGGCGTAGAGCGGACCGTCACGATCGTCTTGAGCGTGCTGGGAGCCGTGCCGGGACTGGGGCTTGGCCCAGGTGAGCCCGACTGCACCGGGATCAGCGCCGCCAGGACGGCGGCTGCGATCGCGTTCATACAACTACTCTACGCTTGGCCAAGGCAAATCGTGCCGAGGCGCCCTTATTCGTTACTCCAATAATCTTTGAGTGCTTTGCCGCGCGAGGGATGCCGCAGCTTGCGCAGTGCCTTGGCCTCGATCTGCCGGATGCGCTCGCGCGTCACGCCGAATTCCTGGCCAACCTCCTCGAGCGTGCGCTGGTGGCCGTCTTCCAGGCCGAAGCGCAAAACTAAGACTTTGCGTTCGCGATCGGTCAGGTTTTGCAGCACGTCGGCCATCTTCTCTTTGAGCAGCATGACCGATGCGGCCTCCGCGGGCGCAACGGCTTCTTGGTCCTCGATAAAGTCGCCGAGGTGTGAGTCCTCTTCTTCGCCGATAGGTGTTTCGAGCGATATCGGCTCTTGCGAAATCTTCATGACTTCGCGAACTTTTTCGGGGGTGAGACTCATTGCGTCGGCGATCTCGTCGACGCTGGGCTCGCGGCCGAGCTCCTGCAACAGCTGGCGCGATACTTTAATCAAGCGATTGATGGTCTCGACCATGTGCACCGGAATGCGAATCGTACGGGCTTGGTCGGCCAACGCGCGCGTGATCGCTTGACGTATCCACCACGTGGCGTACGTCGAGAACTTATAGCCTTTGCGATAATCGAATTTTTCGACGGCGCGGATCAAACCTAGGTTTCCTTCCTGGATCAGGTCCAAGAAGAGCATGCCGCGGCCGACGTACTTCTTCGCGATCGACACGACCAGACGCAGGTTCGCCTCGGTCAGCTGCCGTTTGGCTTCGTCGCCCAAATAGGCGATCTGCGAGTTCGCGGCTCCGTTGCGCCGCAACTCGTTCTCCCCGGCCTCGATCGCCATTGCCAGCGCCTTCTCTTGCTCCATCGAGAGCAGCGGAACGCGGCCGATCTCTTTGAGGTACATGCGAACCGGATCGTCGAGCGATACGCCCTCGGGCAGCGCGGTCGTATCTTCCTCGGCCTCCGCCTCGGCCTTCTCGTCCTTTTGCTCGTCGACGATCTCGATGCCCAGCGATGCCGCCTCTTCGAAAAACTCGTCGATCAGCTCGGGATTAACGTCCTCGAGCGCGTCGAATGCGGCGTTGATCTCTTCATAGGTCAGCGTGCCGCGGGTCTTGCCGCGAGCGATCAACCGCTTCTTGAGCTCCTCGATCGTTACCGGAGCCGGCGGCTCCGCCACGGCCGTCGCTGATTTCTTGCGTGCCATGCTTGTTTGTCTCACCTCCTTTCTCTTGAATTAGCGTGGCACTTCGCGCCACGCTTGGCGCTTCGCTCCGTTTCCCCGACTCATCACCGGAGAAACCTCGCTGCGCGCCCC
>JBPYDW010000090.1:0-15635 GCA_051986335.1 Vulcanimicrobiaceae bacterium
GGCGAGAGCGAGGCCAAGACGTCCGCGCCGATCGCCTTCTCCTTCACCCGCGCCACGAACGACTTGGCGGCCGAAAGCGAAACGTCGGCCTCAAGCAACGCGATGCGCACTTCGCGCATCGCGTCGTTAACGTCGTTTTCGGAGAGGCGCCCTCTGCCGGACAGGCGCGAGAAGATCGCGCCGAGCCGGTCGCTTAGCTGATCGAACACGAATTATGTAGTGGCAGTAGCATCCTCAACGCGCTTGACCGCATCTCCGACCGTCTTGATCTTTTCGGCTTCCTCGTCGGGAATGTCGATATTGAACTCGGTTTCGAACGCCATCACCAGCTCGACTTGGTCGAGCGAGTCGGCGCCGAGGTCATCGGTGATCGAGGCTTCCGGCGTCACCTCGGCTTCGTCAACACCGAGTTGCTCGACGATGATCTTTTTTACTTTATCGAAGGTGGTCGACATACGTCTCCTTTTAACTCTTGGGGACCTACCCGAAAGGGCTACATCACGATGCCGCCGTCGACAACGATCGTTTGTCCGGTGACGTATGCGGCTGCATCGGAGCACAGGAACGCTACGACACCGCTCACGTCTTCGGGCGTACCGGGACGGCCGAGGGAAATTTGTTTGAGCAACTGCTCGCGGGAAGCTTCGGGCATTCTCTCGGTCATCGCCGTCTCAATCAGCCCAGGCGCAACGGCGTTGACTCTTATATTCCTCGAACCCAACTCCTTTGCCACTGACCGGGCCAGCCCCAGGAGTCCCGCCTTCGAGGCTGCATAGGCAGCCTGACCCGCATTTCCCGAGATGCCGACGATCGAGGACATCAGCACGATTGCGCCGCTGCGTTGCTTCATCATCGGCTTGGTGACGGCCGTGCAGAGGTAGAACGCCGATTTGAGATTCACGTCCAGCATACGATCTATCGTTTCCGGCTTGAGCCGCAGCAGAAGAGCATCGATCGACTGACCTGCATTGGCAATGGCGAAATCGACGTGTCCGAACTCCGCCAGCGTCTGCGCAACGCACGCTTCGACGGCTTGCGCGTCGGCGACGTCACCGACAATGACGAGCGCCTTCGCGCCGCTGCGCGCTGCCCGGCACGCGGCGGCAGTCTCGTCCAACGCTGCTTTATCGCGCCCAATCAACGCGACGTCGGCGCCATCGCTGCTAAACGTTTGCGCGATTGCTCGCCCGATACCGCGACTCGCTCCGGTGATCAGCGCGACTTTGCCGTCAAACTTCAACGTGATCGCCTTGAGAAAGCATCTCTTTCAGCGTCAGTACGCCGGCGTAGTCGCTGACGTTCAAGACTTTCGGTGCATTCGGCATTCGGCGGTAAAGCGGGGCGAGCACCGAGCTCGCTCCGAACTCAACGACCAGGTCGAGATCGTATTCCAGCATTTTTTGAGCGGTTTCGTGCCAGCGCACCTCGTTGGTGATCGAGCGCACCAGGTTGCGCTTGATCGTCGCTACGTCGCGAAACGGCTGCGCGTCGACGTTGCTGATGACGTCGAACGCCGGCATCGCAAAACTGGCTGCTTCCACGGCCGCCGAGAAGCGAGCGATGGCGGGCTCCATCAAGGTGCTATGCCACGCTCCCGAAACGTTGAGTGCGATCACGCGTTTGGCACCGGCGGCAACCATGACGTCGTTCGCCGCCGAAATCGCGGCTAGATCGCCGCTGATGACGATCTGCGTTGGCGAGTTGAAGTTGGCCAGTTGCAGGCGGGATCCGGTACTGCGCGCTATCTCTTGTACGACCTCGCGTATCCTCGGCGCGTCCAAGCCGAGAACGGCGGCCATCGCACCCGGAGCGAGATCGGCCGCATGCTGCATCGCTTTGCCGCGTTCGTCGACGACGTGCAGCGCGTCGTCAAACGAGAGCGCGCCGGCAATCGTCAAACTGCAGAACTCGCCGAACGAATGACCGGCGCTCACGACGGGCTGCAACGCGTCGCCGGCCGCGCGCGCAAGCGCGACGTTGGTTGCAAAAATCGCCGGTTGACTGAACTGCGTTTCGCGCAGGCGTTCTTCCGGACCGTTGCGCAGCAACTCCGGCAGATCGTAACCCAAGATCGCGCTGCTGCGCTCGAAGAGCTCGTGCACTCCTTGAACGTGAGCGGCAACGTCGATGCCCATGCCGACGACCTGGGAACCTTGGCCGGGGAAGACCGCGCCGATCCGCATCAGGCCGCCCACCTCCAGGTGACCGCACCCCACGAGAGTCCACCGCCGAAGCCGACGAAGACGATGAGGTTGCCGGGCTTTATTCGACCTTCTTCTATCGCCTCGGAGAGCGCAATGGGAATCGAGGCGGCCGAGGTGTTGCCGTATTCTTGGATGTTCACCACAACTTTTTCCGGCGGCATATCGAGATATTTTGCCGCCGCATCGATGATGCGTTTATTGGCCTGGTGCGGGATGAGCAGATCCAACTCCGATTTCGTAATATTCGCCTTTTGCAGCGCGACGTCAGTTGCGGCAATCATCTTGTTGACCGCAAACTTGAAAACTTCGCGGCCGTTCATTTGAATGTATTGCTCGCCGGCGGCCAGCGCAGCGACATCGGCGGGTTTGCGCGAGCCGCCGATCGCAACTTGCAGCACCTCGGGGTTGGTGCCGTCCGCACCCAGCTCGGCGGAGAGGAACGAATCTTCGGCCGAAGCTTCCAGGATGATCGCTCCCGCGCCGTCGCCGAACAGAATAGCCGTCGCGCGGTCTTTGAGGTTGAGCAACTTCGAAAGCGTCTCGGCACCGATCAGCATCACCCGCTGGTGGACGCCGGCACGAATTAGCGACGATGCCAGCGTGAGACCGTAAATGAACCCGCTGCAGGCGATCTCAACGTCGAACGCCGCCTTGTCTTGCGCGCCCAACCGTGCCGCGACGATGCAGGCGGTAGCTGGAAAGGGAAAATCGGGCGTCGCGGTCGCGACGATGTAGCAATCGATGTCGGTTGGGCTCAGCTGCGCGTTGCGCAACGCGCGTCGCGCCGCTTCTATGGCAAGATCGCTGGTAGCGGTGTCGGCGTCGACCCAATGGCGGCGCTTCATGCCGGTCCGCGTCGTGATCCACTCGTCCGTCGTGTCGAGCCATTGCTCGAAATCGTAGTTGGTCACGACGCGCGGCGGGGCAAAGTGCCCGACACCGGCGATCTTGACGCCCGCGGGGTTCAACGTTTAGTGCGCGTGACCGGCGTGCGTGTCGGCGACTTCGACGACTTGGCGGCCGGCGTAGGTGCCGCACGACTCGCACACAAAGTGCGGACGTTTCGGCTGATGGCACTGCGGACACTCAACCGTGGTCGGCAACTCCAATTTCCAGTTTGCCGCCCGTCGGCTGCGCGTCTTACTGCGCGGCGTCTTCCACTTTAGATTTGCCACGATGATCTCCGTTGTTGCACGAGCAAGCGCCCGTATTTAAGTTCGTTCCGCACGACGGGCACAATCCCGCGCAGTCGTCTTTGCACCGCAAGCCCATCGGCAGTGCACTGAGCAAGACCTGTTGCGCGAGATCGGCCACGTCCAAACGGTTTCCAATTAAGACGTTGCCTTCTCCGAACGGATCCGCCTCGCGTCCCAGCGCAGGATCGAGCCGTTCCTCAACCTCTACGCGCACGTCGCGCTCGACGTCCTCCAAGCAGGCGTCGCACTCGCCGTGAACCAGCGCCTCGACGATGCCGGAGAGCTCCAAATCCCCCTCCAGGCTGCGAGCCTCCAGATGCACGCGAACCGGCCGCGGAAAGGACATTCCTTCGAACGGCTGGAGAGCGATCTCGTCGTCGATCAGCAAGCGTTGCCCGCTGCCGGCGAGCAAACCCCCGATATCGACCTTATGCGTTTGGGCCATGACATAGCGGAAGGGACCCACCGCAGGGCGGCCCCCTTCAAGACTTCGACATTGTAGAACCCCCCTATGGTCTTGTCAAACGACCATGTCGGAGGGATGGACGCCGGCCATGACCAGCATTTCCGCTGCGACCGCCGATCTGAACACCCACGGCGTCGCCTACGCTCCTCAAATTGCCACCGCGGCTGCCCGCCACGGCCTCGACCCTCGCTTGCTCGCTGCCGTCGCCGCTCAAGAGACCGGTGGACCCGGTACGAACGCCGGGGCCAACGTCGACGGCGACGGCGGACACGGGCACGGCCTCTTCCAGATCGACGATCGCTACCACAGCTTCGCCCGCAGCGCCGCTGCCGAAGACCCGGCGGATAACGCCGATTACGCGGCGGGAATGCTTCGCGGTTTGCTCGACCGCTATCGCGGTAACGTCCACGAGGCGCTATCCGCTTACAACGCCGGCGATCCAAATGCCACCGGGACGACGACACATTGGGCCGACGGACAAGTGCTCGGCTATGCCGATTCGGTAATGCGTCACTATCGCGACGTCGGCGGCTCGGCAGGCTCGACCGCAGTGCAATCCGCCGGCGCCGCGCCGGCAGCTGCAGCAGCGGAATCGGACGTTGCCGCTAATCCCGACTACCTCGCATTCGTCGAAGAAGCGATCGCCGAGCGCGGTTCCACGTTTGCCGGCATCAACAGCTTGTCGAGCTTTCGTAGCAGCACCCTCCAGCCCCAGCAGTCAACGATGCAAGATCCATTCACCGGACTGATCGACGGCGACGATAACGACAACTAGTTCACTACTCTAAGGAGCCACACGATGTCATTTCTCGCGGCACTGGTACCTTCGCTCATCGGTGGACTGGGCAACATGGCCGACACGGCCGCGATGCAGGCGCTCGACCAGCAGGACGAACAGTTTCAGCTCGGCATGTACGCGCAGCAGGTTCAGTTTCAAGAGCAGATGCAGGTGCAGTCGACGATGTTCGATGAGGCGCAAGACGAGCGCGCCGAAAACATGCGTGAGATCAATACCCTGCGCGACATCGAGATGCAGCAGCGCAAAGCCGATAACGACATCACCAAGAAGTTCATCCAGTCGATCACCGAATGATGAAGGTCCACTCTCCCCTTGCTCTGCAACGAATTGCCGACGCCGGCACCGAGGTTTCAGGCGACGCCAAAGCGCCCGCCGCTCCCGCCGATCCCTCGGCCGAGCGCGCCGAGCGGAGGTTGGCCATGATGCGTCAGCGCTTCGACCTGGCCAACGAGCGGCGCGCCGAACTGATGCGTGAGCACGACGCGATGCGCGACCTGCTGATGGCGATGCTCAAGAGCGAAGACATGTACATGAAAAAGTGGATCGAGATGATCTAGCGAAGATGGCACCATCGTGAGCGCGCAACCGCTGGAGATCCACATGGCGCGACTGGAAGGCGCCTACGAACAGATCGACCGCCGCCTAGGCACCATCGAAATGCGGCTCGAGAGCATGGAGTCGCGCTTCGACCAACGCTTCAATGCCGTTGATCAGCGGTTCAACGCGATCGATCAGCGGTTCAATGTCGTCGATCAGCGATTTCTCTGGAGCATCGGCACGACGGTCGGGACGTGGATCACGGTGATGCTCGCGATCTTCTTCCACCACTAGACTGCCCGGTACGTTTAGCCCATTGTGCGGGCGGTTGCTTCGCCGTACACTGACTGTGCTGGCGACTACGACGGGTGGACGCATTGCGCACATCTCTTTTCTCCCATTGTACGGCAATCGTTTTTCTAACTCTGCTGGGCGGGTGCACCGGTGGAGGCGGCTCGCCATTGAACGGCCCACCGGCATCGGGCGATACCGTTCCCATGGTGGTCGCAATAGCGACGAATCCGCCGTCGCAGACTGTGCTGGTGAACGATCTGCGCCCGATTTCCGCGGCGTTTGCTCCACTGGCCTCGGGCGCAAGAGGAAGCGTAACCTTTCCGATAACGGCGGTCATTCCACCGACCGCCGCGACGAATGGGTCGGCGAATCTCACCCTAACGTTTCAAGCCGCTCCGCCGGTAGGCGTGCCGACTCCGCAACCGCGGACGATCGGTGCAGCGACGATCCCCTTGGCATACGTGAGACTTACCTCTTCGGACGAAGCGTACTTTTGGTCGATGCCGGCGTTTGCGTTCACGTTTCCCGCCGGGCGACTGTCGGGCTACGTCTACCTCGCGCTCTACGATTCAAATAACGCTGCCGCTGGATGGAGCGCGATTGCGGGTCCGGTCAAAGACACCGGAACGAGCGTAGCGTTTGGCGCACCCACACTCCAGCAGACCTACTACCCGGAAACAACCTACGTCTTTGCAGTGGTCAAGACCAATCACCCGCTGCCGGCACAAAACGTGCCGATGGGTGTGGACTACGGCTTGCGGCGCCAATGCGTGCGAACGTTGTATCCCGGCGAGAAAAACTTTTGGTTCGAAAATACGGATTGTCCCGGCGGTGCGTATCCGACGAAACGCTACTGGCTGGCACTCAACGAAATAGAAGATCCCGCTGAAAAGATTGCGCCTTGCATCGGGGTGAGCGGGCAGTCGGTACCGTTCAACGGACCGGGAAGCCCGGTGACCCAGACGTGGACTGGGGACAAACTCGTCGGCTACACGGTCGACTTTAAGGTCGACTACACGCACCTGGCGAACGTTTGTCCACCGCCAACTTTCAGCGCAACCGGAATCCAGGACTCCTACGGCTTTGACGCCGCTGCGCAACCGCGCCCGGATCAAATGCAGCTCGAATATGATGTCACGTATGATCGAACGGTCGGAAACATGGGTGCCACGCACAATTCGGTCAGCATGGGCGGCATTTGGTTTGCCGCAGGATACCCAAACTTTATCGTGGCCGGCATGCAGATAGATACGTGGGTCGACCCGGGGCTCTACGGGCCGCCGAACCCCGATCTGCCTCCCGATATTCTCTCCGACGTCGTGACCGTCGATCCGGGGTCGAAAGTTACGACCTTCGCGATCGTCTATGATGGGAGCAAGCTCAGTCCGCAGGTTGTCACACCTCCCGGTACTCCGGAACACATCACGATTGACTGGGGCAAGATCATCGCGCACGCGATTGCCGAAAAGATACTGCCTCCTCCCGTGCACGGCTGGGATAACTCGGGAGCGCGCTCACAAGACACCAATATCGGCTTCGAAGTTGAAAATAAAATTGCGGGCGCCGGTGGACCGATGGGCGACCTTAAGATCTCCAACTATCGCGTGAGCTCGCTGCTTCCCGGAAGCGCACCGTAGGTTAGGAGGGGACCAGGCCGAGCGCGTGCTATAATCCGGGTTCTCGCGGGCCACTAGCTCAGTTGGTTAGAGCATCGCCTTGATAAGGCGGGGGTCCGAGGTTCGAGTCCTCGGTGGCCCACCATCGCGCAAATGCCTCGCCGGCGGTTGGCGCCTTCCACGCCGCCGCAAATACGTCGTTGCTCAGCCGCGGCGGATACTGAAAATCCCACATCGTGTATTCGCCGAACAGGTTGCTGAACTGCGAGTATACCGGCTGGCGGTAGCTCCACGTCACGTGATCCACCATGACGTAGGGGCCTTCTTGCGAGAGCTCGACGGCAAAGTCTACCAGCGGGTCGTGCGTGTTATCCAGATCGGTAAAACGCAGGTAGCCGCTGACGACGACCTTCCAAATCTGCTTGGTCGAGGTATCGATCCACATATCTTTCAGCGACGGCCGGCCGAGCGAGTAGGGGGTAAATTCGAGGTGGTACGTGGTGTGTCCGCGGTAGCTCTCGACGCCGAGATTGGTGCAAGCCTTTGCTTCGTGGGTGCGCACGTCGCTTATCTCCGGTGCGACCAACCCGCCAGGCGAGGGCAACCACGTCGCTCGCGCGGATCCGTACGGTCCGAGTTCGGGAGGCCCGGGGTCGACGTGATCGGTCAGGTAGGTGTAGCCATCGAAGCGATCGTCCGCCACTCGCGCGAGTCCGTCTTGCCGGTACTGGATAACCGCGTTGGCACGCACCAGTTGAAAGCCGTCCTGTAACAGCGACGTCCGCTCGAGATAAACAATGTAGGGGGGCTGCGGCGATGCGGCCCTTGCCAGCATGGCCGCGTCGTAGATATCCCAACACGGCGAACCGGTGAGTGAAATTGACAGTGCGGTCAGCAAACCAAGCATAGTTGCACGCCTCTGGACCTTTAAGTATAGCGCGTCGCCGGGCGCGAAGCATGAATCGCGCAGGCGACCACCCCCGCAGGTACGCAGGGCGGCGCCCCGAATCTGCCAGGGCTCTTTCGGGGACGTAGCTCAGCTGGTAGAGCGCCGCGTTTGCAACGCGGATGTCAGGGGTTCGAGTCCCCTCGTCTCCACCACGACCCGACGGCGGCCGCTGCAGGAGCGGGATCGGCCGGAGGAGGGGCGCAGACGGAGATTGCCGTGGGGGCATAGCTCAGTTGGTAGAGCATCACGCTGGCAGCGTGAGGGTCAGGAGTTCGAGTCTCCTTGCCTCCACCATCGCACCTGCGACGCCGAACGTCGCGCGCCGCGCCGCGTTACGTTATACTCGGTGCGCGGAGTACGCGGGATGGCCGCGTTTCAACAACGGTTGAAATGAGGAAAGTCCGGGCTTCATCGGGCAGGGTGCAGGATAACGTCCTGTCGGGGCAACTCGAAGGAAAGTGCCACAGAAACATACCGCCCTCATGCTGGACGCAGCGACTTGGGGGCCCCACACAAGTGGGGGGCGCGCAGGTGCGAAGCACCGTAGTGCCTTTTCAAACTGTTGGGGGTCCCCGAAAATGCGCAGCATTTTGGGGGTAAGGGTGAAATCGTGAGGTAAGAGCTCACGGAGCGACGCGGTGACGCGCGCCCGGGTAAACCCCACCCGAAGCAAGATCGAGCGAATGCCGGTTCGTAGTGACCGGCCGGGCGGCCCGCCCGAATTCGCAGCATCGCATCGAGGTTGGCGGCGACGCGAACCCCAGATAGATGGCCATCGCACCGGGAGACCGGTCGCACAGAATCCGGCTTACAAGCGTGCTCCGCAACTAGCGCCCCGGGCCGCGCGTTATAGGCAGGGACCGATTCCAAGGAGAACATGACCCCATCGTGAGCGAGCAAGTTTTTTCCCCCGAAATGACCGTCGATCAAGCGTTCAAAGTGCACGCCGGCGCGCGTCGCGTCTTCGCGCGTTTTCACTTGGGAGGCTGCTCGAACTGTGCGATCAGCGAGACGCACACGATCGGCCAGATCAGCCAGGACTACGGCATTCCGCTCGAGATGCTGCTCGGCAGTCTCAACGCGCTATGGGACCAGAGCGGACTCGCTATCGGAGACAAGGTGCGCATCCCGGACGAGATCCGGGCAAAGGTTCCGCAGCTTGCCAACGTGCCGGAGATCGGAGAAATTACCGGCATCGAGAGCGGCGCCTACACGGCTGAGTTTGGCGAAGTCCGGCTGCAAGGCTTGGCCGAAGACTTCATCCCGGTTCAGGGCGGGGCCGCCGCCTAGCGGCCGTAAGCCTCAGTTAACGCCGCGGGTCGGTCTTCTCCAGAGGCTTCCGGTAACGGAAGCCTTCATCAATTCCGTGCCAATGCGCGACCTCGGCCTCGCCGGCTTTCCAGCACAGCCAAACCTGGCGGCCTTCGTGAAGCGCAGGGAAGTCGACGAGGCCCAAATCAATGTCCTTGACGGTGCAGCCAAACGACTCGATTCGGTCGATCAAACGCTCGATCTCTTCCTTGCGATCCTCAAACGAAGCCAGTCGCGTGGGGCCTGCTTCGAGCAAGCTTATCGCCAGGTCGCGGCGCTTGTCCAAGAGCTGCGCAACCAGCGGCTCGATCTGTGGAATGAGGGCGTTGGCCCTCTCGGTCGAAAACAACTTCATGTCGCAGTTCTCCCGATGTCGATGACGGCGAAGCGCGTCGTTTTCGTAACCGGCCTGTCGGGTGCCGGTAAAAGTCAGACGATGAAGACGTTCGAAGACTTGGGATTTTACTGCGTCGATAACCTTCCCCCCGCTCTGGTTCACGAGACCCTTTCGCTGCTCGACGAAGCCGGGATTCAGAACGCGGCGCTAGCCCTCGATGCGCGCAGCCGCGGACCGTTGGGACAAGCGGTCGACGCGATCTCCCACGCCGGCGAGCGCGGGCGCGCGATCGACGTTCTCTTTCTCGACGCCCGCGACGATACGCTGGTACGCCGTTATAGCGAAACGCGACGCCGCCATCCCTGGGCGGCTGCCGGTTCGTTGCGGGACGCCATCGCCACCGAGCGCGCCGCACTCTCCGGGCTGCGCTCCGAGGCGACCCTCGAGATCGACACTACCGGGCTCACCCACTCAACGCTCAAGGAGCGCATTGGCCATCGCTTTGGTTCGGGCGACGGCGCCTTAGCGATGGGCGTAAACCTCGTAGCCTTTGGGTTCAAAAATGGAATTCCACTGGACGCGGATCTCCTTTTTGACGTACGGTTTCTGCGAAATCCGAACTATGAGAGCCCGCTCGAACGGCTGACTGGTGCGGATCCGGCGGTCGCCGCGTTTATTGAAGAGGATCCGGCGCTCGAGCCGTTTCTGGAAAGGACCTTGGCCCTGCTCGATTTTCTGCTCCCGCGCTACGTCGCCGAAGGAAAGGCCTTGCTCACGATCGGCATCGGCTGCACCGGCGGCCGGCATCGGTCCGTCTATGTTGCCCGCCGCATCGCCGCACATCTGCGCGGCCGTTCCGGCCTGCGCGTCTCGCTCGAGTTTCGGGATTTGAGCGTATGAGCCGTATGCGATTCGCGCGCTGGCTATTACCCGGCTTGGGTGTCAAGCGCTGGCTGCTCGTTGCTATCATCGGCGTCATCCTGTTTGTCAACGGCATCGAGCGCTACTTGGTCGGCGAGGGTTTGACCCTGCACGCCAACGAGCTGATCGACGGCATCGTCAACGACTTCTTCTCGCCGGCGTACCTGTCGTGGGTGTTCATGCTGCTCGGCGCGCTGCTGATCTTCCTCGGCATTCGCATGTGGCTGCGGAACATCGTGCGAGCTTCGCTGATCGGCGGGACGGATAAGGTAGTCGACACGCTGATCGACATGAAACTGCGGCAGGGCTACAAGATCGTAGCGATCGGGGGCGGAACCGGCCTCTCCACGCTGCTGCGTGGCCTCAAGCGCTACTCGTCCAACCTCACCGCCGTCGTTACCGTCAGCGACGATGGCGGGTCGTCGGGCCGCCTGCAAAAAGAGCTTGGCGTGTTGCCGCCCGGAGACGTGCGAAACTGCTTGGTCGCGCTTGCCGACGACGAAGCTATGGTTACCGATCTCTTCCGCTATCGCTTCCCCGAGGGGGAGGGGCTCTCCGGACACTCGTTCGGCAATTTGTTTCTGGCGGCAATGACCGGCATCACCGGCAACTTCGACGCCGCCATCAAGGCGTCGAGCCGCGTTCTCAATGTCGTGGGCCGCGTGCTGCCCTCAACGCTCGGCGTCGTCCGCTTGTGCGCACGTTTGAAAGACGGCAGCACGATCAAAGGCGAAACCAATATCAGCCGCGCGCACGCTCCGATCGAGCGCGTGTTTTTCGAGCCGGCACATGCGGAACCGCTCGCCGAAGTGATCGAGGCAATCCGCGATGCCGACGCCATCGTGCTCGGACCGGGCTCGCTCTACACCTCGATCGTGCCGAACCTTCTGGTGGATCGCGTCGCCGACGAGATCGCGAGGTCGGCGGCAATCAAAACCTACGTCTGTAACGTGATGACCCAGCCCGGCGAGACGGACGGCATGACCGCCTCGGATCACGTTCGGGCGCTCTTCGCTTGCGCCGGGCAACGCGTATGCGATTATGCCCTGGTCAACGACGAGCCACCCAAGAAGCTGGTCGCCGCGTACGCGATCGAGGGGCAGGTTCCGGTCGTTCCCGACGTCGACGAGATCGCGAAGATGGGATTGACCCCGGTGCGTGCGCAGGTGATCAGCGAGACCCAAACGGTTCGCCACAACCCGGAAGAGCTCGCGCTTGAGGTAATCGCCATCGTCGATCGTGCAATCGCACGCCGGGCTACATTTGTGAAGCCCGCCGAAGCGTATGAGCGCGCCGCGCAGAGCGGCTAAACCACCAAAGCTGCTAGTGAGGGCTGCCCTTACTGGCAAGTTGCAAGCTCAAGATCTGCGGCTTCCCCGGCTCCGCACGTCCCGATCCGCTGATCGTTCCGTAGCCTTTGGCCACGATCGTGTAATCGAAATCACCGCTAGGAACCTTGTCGATGTTGAACTTGCCGTTATCGTCAGTAGTCGCCGTCAAAATGGCGTCGACCGTTACCAGGGCTCCGGCAATCGGTTGATTCGTTGCCTTGTCCATCACCACGCCTTGCAGTAACGTAAACTGCGCTGCGGGCGGAAGCGCATCCGAGTTGCAGGCCACCAAGGCAAGAAGCGCGGCGACTGCAACGAGGAGCGAACGCGCGTAAGTCATAGTGCAAGGTTCTAGCCGTGCCAAAAGGCGCCTTCCGGGGACATGCGGAAAGCGCGAAGCGTGTCGACAGTTTCCAGCGATCCCACGACCGGACCGGTCTACTGCGAAGATGCGCTTGCGGCGATCGGGCACACCCCGCTGGTCCGTTTGAACAAAGTCACCGACGGCGCGGCGTGTCTGGTCCTGGCCAAGGTCGAGTATATGAATCCCGGCGGCAGCGTCAAGGATCGGCCGGCTCTGGCTATGCTGCAAGCCGCCGAGCGCGGCGGATTCCTCAAACCCGGCGGAACGATCGTCGAGCCCACGAGCGGGAATACCGGATCCGGACTGGCGATGGCGGCGGCGATTCGCGGCTACCGCTGCATCTTGGTCATGCCGGACAAGATGGCCAAAGAAAAAATCGACTTGCTGCGCGCGTACGGCGCCGAAGTCGTGGTGACGCCGAGCAACGTGCCGTCCGACTCGCCGGAGTCATACTACGGCGTCGCCAATCGGCTGGCGGCCGAGATTCCGGGCGCGTTTCAACCCAATCAGTTTCACAACCATCACAATCCTGAGGCGCACTACTACACCACCGGACCGGAGATTTGGGAACAGACACGCGGAACGATCACGCACTTCGTCGCCGGGATCGGCACCGGCGGAACGATCTCCGGTACCGCGCGTTACCTGAAAGATCAGAATCCCAATATCCACGTGGTCGGTGCCGACCCCGAGGGCTCGATCTACTCCGGCGACACGCCGCGCTCGTATGCGGTCGAAGGCATCGGCATGAACTATCTGCCCGAAACCGTCGACCTCAAAGTCATCGACGAGATGGTGCGCGTCTCGGACCGCGATTCGTTCTTGATGGCCCGGCGAATCACGCGCGAGGAAGGCCTGCTGGTCGGCGGATCCTCAGGCACGGCCGCCGTTGCCGCGGTCAAACTCGCCAAGACGTTGCCGAAGGAAGCCGTCGTCGTCGTGATTCTCCCGGATTCCGGGCGCGGATATATGTCGAAGATCTACAACGACGAGTGGATGATCGCCAACGGCTTTCTCGCCGAAGGGAAGCGCCGGGCTACGGTGGGCGACGTGCTGCGCAGCAAATCGCCGGCTCCACCGCTGATTACGGTGACCGAAAGCGACACCGTCAAGACCGCGCTCGACCTGTTGCGTGAATACGAGATATCGCAGTTGCCGGTCGTTAGCGGACACGAACAGGTCGGCAGCATCAACGACGTCGCCGTGATGCAAGCGGTTTTCGACCAAGCCGATATCATCCATAAGCCGGTCAAGGAAGTAATGGGCCGTCCTTTCCCGACCCTCGAGCAGTACGCCGAGATCGACCTGGCTTACAAAATGCTGACGCTGGCCAATCCGGCGATCGTCGTCACCGACGACGGCGAGCCGATCGGCGTGTTGGCGCGCCAGGACATCATCTCGTTTCTTTCGACTTCTAGCGACAAGAAGTAGGACATGAAATTCTCAACCAAAGCAATCCACGTCGGTCAAGGCGCGGATCCTACGACCGGCGCCACCATCGTGCCGATCTACCAAACCTCAACCTACACGCAGGATGCCGTCGCGCAGCACAAGGGCTACGACTACTCCCGCACCGCCAATCCGACGCGTGCCGCCCTCGAAGCGCAACTGGCTTCGCTCGAAAACGGGCGCTTCGGCAGTGCGTTCGCCAGCGGCGTCGCTGCCTCGACCGCAGTGCTGATGCTGCTTTCGGCCGGCGATCACGTCGTGGTGGGCGACGACCTCTACGGCGGGACGTACCGTCTGTTCTCTCGCGTCTTCACCCGCTACGGCCTCGAGTTCAGCTACGTCGACATGAGCGACCTCGCCGCGGTGCGCGACGCGATCCGGCCCAACACCAAACTCTTCTGGATCGAGACGCCGACGAATCCGCTGCTCAAGCTCGCCAATATCGCTGCCATCTCCGCGCTGCGCCAATCCGGCCAACACGTTGCCGTCGACAACACGTTCGCGACGCCCTACTTTCAACAGCCGCTAACCCTAGGCGCCGATATCGTCGTCCACTCGACCACCAAATACATCAACGGTCACAGCGACGCGGTCGGCGGCGTGGTCATCACCAGCGACCCGTCGGTCTACGACGTCATCAAGTTCCACCAGAACTCGCTGGGCGCGATCCCCAGCCCCAACGACGCGTTTCTAACGATGCGCGGCGCCAAGACGCTGGCGCTGCGCATGCGCGAGCACGCCCGCAACGCTCAAAAGATTGCCGAATTCCTCGAGGCCCATCCTGAAGTCGAGCGCGTCTATTATCCGGGGCTTACCTCACATCCCCAGCACGAGCTGGCGAAGCAGCAGATGTCCGGGTTTGGCGGGATGCTGTCGTTCGTGCTGACGGGACCGCCGGAGCGCGCCCTCGACCTCGCTCCGCGCCTGAAGTACTTCAGTCTGGCCGAGTCGCTGGGCGGCGTCGAATCGCTGATCTGTCATCCGGCGAGAATGACGCACGGCTCGATTCCAAAGGAGTTGCGCGAGCGCCGCGGCGTTACCGACGGTCTGCTGCGCCTCTCGGTCGGGATCGAAGACCTTGACGATTTGATCGACGACTTGCGCGTGGCGCTGGCGGCGACAACCCCGGCACAGGTGCGCTAAGGAACCTGACTGCTCTGGACTCGCCGCATCGGGTAGAGGACGGCGTAGATATTCTTGAGCACGCTCTTCGCTTCGTCGGCGCCCATCACGCCCAAGCGCGCGGTCACTGAGACCGAGACGCCGCGTAAGCCGTCGGGCCAAATTATCGCGTACGTGCGAACGGCATTGAAGCCATCGCCCGACGTGATCGTAAGGAAGTAGACCGGCATGCCGTTGGGCGTGGACATGCGCTCCTTGCTATTTATCAGGACGCCGTCGATCTGCTCGCGCAGTTCGTTCGCATATGCCGTCTGATAACCGTCCAGACTGGTTCCGTCGTTGGCTTCGATCGAGATCTGGATCGAGCGCTGTTCGGACTTGCCCGGGTTCGCCACCCACTGCGCAACGGTTACCGAGCCTTGCAAGTCGTTCGGGTTGACGTGGCGCATGCCGACCAAGTAGTAATCGGACGGCGCCGTAAAGTTCATCGCATCATCGGAGTAGACGTGCGGATTCAGCGAGGGCGAAGGCGCCGGCTCGGGAACTTGCGCGCGGGCAGCACCGGCGAAGATGAGGCAGAGGCCAAAGCCGATGCCGGCGATGCTACCGAGAAACGTACGGGTCATTCGTGCTCCAAGACCGCGCCCAGCGCGGGAAGTGATACGGCGTAGCGGTATCCGATGTTGCGATGGTCGTCGTCGAACTCCTGGTGGTCGACGTCGAGTCCCATCTCTCGCAG
>JBPYDW010000091.1:0-15422 GCA_051986335.1 Vulcanimicrobiaceae bacterium
CCTAACGATGTGATCTTCGAAACCGCGATCGGCTTGCCGTTACGCAAGGCACCGGCGCCGCGCCGCGCGGTAAACGTCTCATCGAGCGCCGGCGCGTAGATGACGCCGGCGTCGACCCGACTTGAACGCTGGTATGCGATCGAGATGCAGAAGAGCGGATAGCCGTGCGCGAAGTTTGTGGTTCCGTCGATCGGGTCGACGATCCAGCATTCATCGGCCGAGCCCGGGTGCGGGCCGCTCTCCTCGGTAACAAAGCCGGCGTCGGGAAAATCGCGGCGCAACCCGGCAACGATTGCATCCTCGCAGGCACGGTCGACGTCGGTGACGATGTCGGCTCGTGCCGATTTCTCCGCGATCTCCAAGGGCCGGCCCCAGCCGCGCATGGCGATGGCTCCCGCCTCGCGCGCGGCTGCCACCGCCGCCTGTAACGGGTCGGTCAACGCAGCTTGTCGATGGCGCGATAGAAGCGGACGATGTCGTCGTCGGTGGTGTAGAAGTGCGGTCCGACCCTGATGCCGCAGCCCGGCCGGTAGTCAACAAAGATGCGTTCCGCAATCAGTCCCTTGACGACGCGCTCCGAGCCGGCGAAATCGACGCCGATCCAGCCGGTACGGCGCTCGGGCTGCAACGGGGTATTGACGCTCAAGCCGCGTTCCAGCGCCATTTCGGCGATGAGGGTGGTGAGGCGCACGTTGTGCTCGCGGATACGCTCCACTCCAACTTCGCGAATGAGATCGTGACCGGGTTTGGCAATCGCGTATCCGGGAATCGTCGGCGTGCCCGTGCCGAAACGATACATCGACTCGGCGTGATCAATCGGTGCCGGCTGGAATGCGAATGGAGCACGATGCGCCATCCATCCGGTCGCCGCCGGACGGAAGCGGCCGCGCAGCTGCGGCTTTACATATATCCAGCCGCACCCCGGCCCTCCGCAGAGCCACTTGTGCGAACCGCCGGTAACGATGTCCAGATCCCAATCGGCGACGTTGTAGGGATAGACGCCGGTCGTTTGATACGCATCGACGCACAGCAAGGCGCCGACACTTCGACAGTGCGCTTGAATGGTGCGAACGTCGGCGACCGCGCCGGAGACGTAATACGCGTGCGAGAGGACGGCGATCGCCGTCATTTCGGTGATTGCCGCGCAGATGCGCTCGGTTGGTATCGAGCGGCCATCGTCGGAGGGAACGACGTGCACGCGGGCACCGTACCGCTCCCACTCTTTCCAAACGTAGGTGACCGAAGGAAACTGTAGCGCCTCGTACACGACCTGATTGCGCTCGCCCCGAAAATCGAGGCTCGTCGCTAGCGCCAGCTGCAGCAGCGAGACGTTCGAGCCCAAGAACACGCTGCCCCCGGGTGCACCGATAATGGCGCCGATGCCGTCGGCGATCTCGGCGATGCGCGGCAACCAGAGCTCCCACGCCTCGGCACCGTCGGCTGCCCATTGCTGCCAATATGCATCGAGCGCGCCTTTTGCGGCCAGCGGCGCGGCGCCCATCGAATGGCTCACCAGGTATGCAGATGTGTCGAGCGTTGCGAACCGATCGCGCAGGAGTGCTTGCGTGGCCGTCGTCACGATCCGTAGGTTCCTTTGCCGAGATACGTGCGCACTTCCCACAACTCGGGGAAGAAGCGCGCGTCGAGGGTTGTGTTGAGATAGCCGACCCCGGGCGATCCACCGGTGCCGCGCTTGTGGCCGATCATCCGCTCGACCATGCGAACGTGGCGCCCGCGCCATAGGAGAAAGCGTTCGTCGAACTCGATGAGGTCTTCCAAGAGCAGATAGAGGTCGTAGTGATGTTTTTCATCGGAATAGATCTGCTTGAACGTCGCGATCAACTCTTCGGACGTTCCGGTAGCAAATCCGCGGCGCGACAAAAGCTCCTTTACGTGGTCGTAGAGCGAGGGGCCGTTCAGCCGCGCCTCGAGGCGCCGGCGCTGCTCGGGAGAGAGCTCCAGATGCTGCATCACGTCCGGCCTGCGAACGCCGCCCAAGAATTCGACTTCGCGAAACTGCACCGACTGAAAACCGCTGGCGGGATTGAGCTGATCGCGGAACTGATTGAATTCCTGCGGCGTCATCGTCTCCAGCACGTCGACCTGTTGCTCGATTAGGCGCTGGATCGTGTGAATGCGGCGAAAATACTTTGCGACGCGCAGGAGCTCGTCGGCGTCCAGGGCTCGCGTCGTTGCGTCCAGCTCGTGGAGGAGCTGCTTGAACCAGAGTTCGTAGACTTGATGGATTTGAATGAAGAGTAGCTCGTCATGGTGCGGCGGCTGCGAAAGCGGCTGCTGCAAGGAGAGCAGCTCGTCGATCTTGAGGTACGAGCCGTAGGATAGCGGCTTGGTCGCGCGTGACGTAGCTATTGAACGGTCACCCGAAAGATCGACGTCCGCACCGGCGGCACGTTATGTTCCCAGGGTCGCAGGTAGTCGAAGCGCATGGTGGCTTTTCCGGGCGTCATCGCGCGGAAGGTGAACGTTTGAACGCCTCCTGCGCCGACAAGGCTCGTGCCCTGTACGTCTTCGGCGTAGGTCTCGCTGACGCGGGTGATTCCGGCCGTCCCGGTGGCATGCAAGGTCCAGCTGTAACCCGTGGTTTTGTTGGCATTCAGACCGATGCTAAACTGCGAACCGCGCTGGACGACGATCGCATTGGCAGCGTCGGTGTAGAGCGGCGGGGAGGCGGCAGATGCGGCACCGGTCAGCACGAGTGCGAGCAACGCGCAGCGACTGGCGATCCTCACGCCGCTCGCTTCGCCAGTTCCTCGATCTCGCGATCGATGCTGCCGGTTAACACGCACCAAGCCATCAAATAGTCTGCGGCGAGTGACGCAAACGGCGCTTTGAACGTTTCCGGTTTGTTCTTTTCGATGAAGAAGTGGGAGGCCCAGGCCGGTCCGTAGCCGGCTAGCAGCGCCGCCACCAGCAACAGCGGCTTCCGCGTCGCGATCGCAGTTGCAACGAGCGCCGTTGCCGCCAGCGTCCCGCCGACGTGAAGCGCGCGCGTGCGCGGATCGCTATGTGCCTGTAGATAGCGTGGCCAAAACTCCTCGAATGTCATGGCCCCGCTGGCTTACGGGGTTGGTTCGCCTTCTCCTCGAAGCCCCACGGACGGTCGACAGAAAGGAGCCCATCCGTTCATGCGAATTCCGTCTATTGCGGTCCTCGCCACAGGCCTGTTCCTTTCCGCCTGTGGTGGCGGCGGATCGAACACCTCGAATAGCGGCACGGCCTCGAATATGGCGAACACGGCAGCTAACGCGCAAGCAACCAACACCAGCGGGTTTCCGCTCTATAACGGTAGCGTCGTTATCGTAGCCAAAGATTTTAGTCAGGATCTCAATCCGTCGGCGTTGGCGGGTGGTGGAGGTGCCTTCACGCAGGGCGCCGGGACCTATGCCGGACATCAGGTCATCGCTCGCAGCGACGCGACGCTGGATCAACTAGCAACGTGGCTTAGCCAGGAGGCCGTGCAACCACCGCCGGGCTTCAGCGTGCCGCCGGCCAGTTCGCAGTTGACCGCAGCGCGCCAGCAGGCGCAACACTTCGGTATCGATTTCGTACCGTTCGTCAAGGACGAGAACGGCCGCAAGGTCGGCTACCTCGTCGTTGCCATGGATCCGGCTTCCCTCGATAAGCACGCCGGTCCGGCAATAGCGCTCATCTCGAAATATCAGGCACTGCCGGGGCCGCTGCGCGGCGCCGCCGACCAGCAGTTGCAGCAGCGCATCGGCATGTCGGCGAGCCAACTGCTCGATCCGGCATCACCGGTCGGCGCTGCGCTGAGTGCGTACAATGCGGTGAAGTCGACGAATCAGCGCGCCATCGTCATCGTCGACGCGGCTAAACAGTAGGTTTCGGAACGAACGTTGCGATGGCCGCACCCTTGGCGTACAGCGTCAGGGTGTGGCCTTCGATTGAATAAGACGTCGCTGACTGCACGGCGCCCAGAAACGCGCGATCGTCTTCTTTGCCGGAGATGCAAGCCATGAGGGTGCTGGCAAGCGTTCCGATGTGAAGCGTCTGGCCGGAACGCTGGTAGGAACCCGTAAAGTTATTGCAGCCGGAGAAACCGGAGACGCGCTGGTGCGCCGCATCGAACTCTACGGTCGGGCGTGATCCTATCGCTTCGCTCGCGTAACTGTGCGAGCCCACCGAGGCTACTACCCAGGGATGCGATTCGAGCGTCGACGCGGGCGCAGCCGCCGACGGCCCCGCCGCAACCAACAGGATATTTACATCCTCGGTTGGGTGGCCGTGGGTGATCACCGGATACGTCGCGTTGCTGGTCCAACGCGTTTGGCCGTCGATGATGATCGACGAGCGGACCGCGTAGCCGTGGGTCGCGATGATCTGGGCCGGATCGTAGGCGATGTCAAATGGAATTGGAACCTGGGTGTGCGGCGGATGCGGGCGAATCAACGTGTGCGCGATCAGCTTTGCCGGAGCGTCGCCCGCGCCGACATCTCGCAACGAAACCCAGATTCGGGCCTGAGGAGGCAGGGCGATGCGCTCGCGATAAAAGACGGTCCCGGTAACGTGATGATACATGACGGCGGCGGAGGCTGCCCCCAGCAACGTTACGCCGGCGAGCGCCGGCAAGAGCGATAGGGCCAGAGTTCGGCAGCGGATTGCTCGCATGGTTTGACCCCCTATGGTGAACCTATCCGGCTTCCGCATTTTTCGTGGTGGCCCTCCGCAGCTGTGGGTATACGCATCACAGGGTGACCACATCGCGCCCGGGCGCGAGTGCGAAAAAGGCGAACGGAGTCAAACACCATGCAACGGCACCTTTTGGCGTTCATACTTTTTGCCGTCGGCCTCGCCGGCGTTCCCATCGCTGCCGCCGCGCAATCTTCGCCGCAGAGCTACAGCGCGTTTATCGCCGGAGCGCAAGCGCAACACGGTCTGTTTACGATCTGGCACAAGGACGGCAAGGTCTATCTCGAGGTGCTCAAAGGCCAGCTCGATCGCGACTACATGGAGACCATCGCCACGGCCAGCGGCACGGGCGTTGGGCTCGAGTGGGGCGACAACGATTATCTGCCCGCCGAGATCGTACGCTTCGAGCGGCACGGCGACCAGGTTGCGATCGTGTGGCCCAACTGGTACGCCTACAGCGGCGGCAATCCGGTCGCGCGGCTGGCAATCGAAAGCAACCTTCCCGAGTCGGTGGTCGGGGTTGGGGCGATTGCAGCCCAGAGCGACGATCGCGTAGTCTTCGATCTGACGTCGCTCAACACCGATCAGGTGGATCTGCACAATTTCCTAAACGATGGTCTGCCGGCCGATAGTCATTATCGCTTGGATCCCGATCTTTCGTTCATCGATTCAACGAAGGCGTTTCCGGACAACGACGTGATTATCGCGGCGCAATCCTGGGTTACCGACGATGCGCACGTCATCGACACGGCGCCGGACGCGCGCCGGCTATTGCTCAAGGTGGCCTACAACTTCACCCAGCTGCCGCAGGACGACTACCGTCCGCGGCTCGCCGACGACCGGGTGGGTATCTACAACGACATCTACCTCGATTTTTCCAAAGAACCGATTGCAGAACGTAAGCTGCGCTATATCGTGCGCTGGAACTTCGATCCGGCCGATCCAGGCCGTCCCTCGCCGGCGCGCCATCCGATGGTGATTTATCTGAGCAACACCATCCCGCCGCCGTATCGCGGTGCGATTCGCGACGCGTGCCTGGCCTGGAACAAGGCCTTTGCGAAGATAGGCATTCTCGATGCCGTTAAAGTCGAGCAGCAGCCCAGCGATCCGAACTGGGATCCCGACGACGTGCGCTACAATGTGATTCGCTGGCTGACGGAGGCGGAGCCGAGTTTCGGCGCCGATTCCAACACGCTCTTCGATCCGCGCACCGGCGAAGAATTTCGGGTCGGCGTGCTGGTCTCCGGTGAAAGCGCACACGATGCTCAACTCGAATGGCGTTACATCGTCGATCCGGTGCGCTACGGTCGCAGCACCGATCCCGTTCCCGCCTCATTCGTTTACGGCTCGCTATTCTCCGAGCTGCTGCACGAGATGGGGCACAATATGGGCTTACAACACAACTTCATTGGATCCCAGGCGTACACGGCGGCGGATTTGCAATCGCCGGCCTTTACCGAAAAGTACGGCGTGACGACGAGCGCGATGGAGTACGCGCCGATAAATCTGTGGCCAGCGCAGTTTTCGCAAGGAGCCTACTTTCAAATGCTCCCGGGTCCTTACGACGATCACGCGATCCAGTACGGCTACGCGCGCGTTCCCGGTGCTGCAACTCCGGAAGAAGAAGTGCCGACGTTGCAGCGCTGGGCAGGGCAGTGGTCCAACCCGGCGTTTCGTTACGGCTCCGACGAAGACGTTTCGTGGAACAACGGACATGCCGTCGATCCGCGCGTCGAGCAAGGAGATCTGACCGATGACACGCTTGGATGGTGCCAGACGCAGATCGGCATGTACCGCGGCGTTATCGGCTCGCTGAACCGTCTCGAGCCGCACGACACCGGTAGTTACGAAGATGAGTCGACCGGATTCGGAATAGCGGTGGCGCAGATTCTGCGCTGCGCAACGCTTCCCGCCCACTGGATCGGCGGTCAATATCTGTCGCGCGCACACCTGGGTGATGCAAACGCCGCTCCACCGATCGTTCCCGTATCGTACGACGAGGAGCGGCGTGCTTTCGCGATGGTCGACAGGTACTTGTTTGCCGACGCGGCCTGGAACTTTCCGGCGAACCTGTTGGACCGCCTCACCTATTCGGAGTGGGCCGGCTACGGATACGTCGGCTGGCCGGGATACGGGAACCTGCCGCTTTGGGCGTACGATCCCCCGGCTCGTCACGACTATCCGATCGTCGAACGCATCAATCGCGCCCAGGAGCAAACGATCGCATTTTTCTTTCAACCGTTGGTGCTGCAGCGTATTGACGAAAATCCGTTGGAGTCGACCGGCCGCACGATGAAGATCACCGACCTTTTCGCCTGGTTGCAGAGCAGCATCTACGGCGATCTCGGCGCGCCGGTTTCGACGGTGCGGCGCAATCTGCAGGTGGCGTATGAAGCCGCGCTTATCGGCCTAATGAATAAGCCCGAGGCCGGCACGCCGAGCGACGCGCAGGCGTTGGCGCGCTTCGAACTCGAGAATCTGCGCGAGCGAGCGCGGCATCTGGCCGCCCGCCGCTCGCTGGATATGATGACGCTAGCGCACCTTCGCGATCTCGCGCAGCGGGCCGACGCCGCACTGCGGTCATGAGAGGTGAATGCCCTCGAATGCAAGCAGCTTGCGGCGCAAGCTTTTCGGCCCCGCACCCTTAACGCGCCCGTCCGCGCCGACGACGCGGTGCGCCGGGATGAAGAGGTCGAGCGGCGTCTGCGCCATCGCCAAGGCAACGCCGCGGTGGGCGTGCGGCCGGCCGATGGCGCGCGCGACGTCCGCATAGGAAACTAGCTCCCCGGTTTCCAGTTGCGAAACGAGCTGCCACACCGCTATCTGAAAGGGCGTCCCCCGCAACTCTAAGGGCAGATCGAATCGGACGAGCTTCTTGGCGAGATAGGCGCGAACTTGGCGCCGAACTTCGCGTAGCAGCGGGTCGGAAATCCGCTGCGGCGCCGCCGGTCGCCGAGAACCGAACGCGCTCGCAACGATGACGCCGTCGGCAACGTTTACGGTAAGGTCTCCAAAGGGCGTCGGAATGCGAGCGCACAGTGCTTGCATGGCTGGAACGCGTTCGAGAGGGCGCGCCGCCTGTCCGCCGGGCAGGCCCCAGCGGGGAAATTGGCCGGGCGCGTAGCAACATTCTTTCTCCGAGCGTTGGTTACAAAGATGAGAAACTCAGGAAACTATAAGCTTTTTTCCGCCCGCCGGCGTTCCGCTCTATTGGCCGCCGGTCTTGCAGCGATGATGGGCGTCGCCGCTGCGGCCCAGACTGCGACTGCACCAAAAGGATGGCCGACGCACACGCCGGTCGGTACGCCGGCGCCGGGGACCGACTCGGGTTCGTCGACGTACAGAGATCCGGGCCTTAGCACGCTGCCCAACTCGCCGAATCAGAAGTACTTGGACAGCCTGCTGGCGCGCGTCCGCGCGGTTTTCCGCGAGCACCGTCCGCCGCCGCAGTACGAAACGTACACGCTGGTCCGGCAGCAGAACACCGAGCAAGGGTATCCCGACTACGCCAACAGCTACACCTATCACGTATGGGTGCGCAATACCGATGATGCGGCGATGCAGCGCCAAGTCGAGCGCGGGGACTCGCGCGGTTCGATGCAGTTCTTGCATCCGTACTTTAATGCCGACGAAGATCCCGGTCCGCCGACCGCCGACGTCTTCCAGCAGGCGCCGATTCGCGGCCGTCCGCTCACCGCTGCTACCCCCGAACCGTCGGCCAGTGGCACGGCGCCCCCGGTAATCGCGGTGGTCAAGCAGACGGTTGAGTCGCAGTATAAGGTGATGTACGCACGAATCGAGGGCGATCTCTTACACTTGAGCGTGCTGCCCTACTACGATCTCGACCGCAACCGCTTGCGCGAGATCTACGTCGATAAAAAGACGTTTGAGTTGCGGCGCATGGTGGCGACCGATAAGCTCTTCATCGAGGGAACGCCGGACGTTTACCCGGTGATGTTTTACGCGATCTTCAAGGATCTCAACGGCGTTCCGGTGGTGACCGACATCCACGGAATCGTTGGTGGCGGCTACAACGGCGACGGTCAGAACGTCGACTACTACTTCAAGGATATCGCGTTCCCGTCGTCACTGCCGGATTGGTATTTCAATCCACGCGAGTACGCGCAGCACCAGCCGGAGGCTCCGGACTAGACCCGCCAGTTCGGACTGTATAACGGATCGTACGGTCGCGCATTCCAACTGGGCAGACCGTGCCGGCCGCGCACTGGCCGCGAAATGAGCCAATGCCAGATGCCGACGAAATTCGCTAGGGTGATGAACGCGCGATAGCCGAGCAGCTCCAACGGTGCTGCCAGCAACAACGTAACGAGTTCGCGGGCGGAGTAGGTCTTGAAGGATATCTCGTCCAGAAAGATCGCCGCCATCGATATCAGAATGGCCAGCCCCGCTACCAAGCCGAGGAGTACGGCTTGCGCGCCGAGCCACAAGAAGCCGAAGTAGGCCGCCACGATCGTGAAGACCGTTCCAAAGATCACCATCACCGGTGCGATGCATTCTCCCAGCACCAGATAGGGAAAGCCCAGCCATCCCACCGTGCCGCACCCGCGGCCCAAGAACATTTTGCGGTGAAGCGAGGCCGCTTCGGAAATATGCCGCTGCCACCCGACCCGCTGATTCCACAGCTCGCGCAGCGTCGCCGGCACGGTAGTCCAGCAGACCGCGAAGGGCGTAAAGGCCACCCGGTACCGCCGCCGCTGCTTGCGTAACATGTGGTGAACGCGGGTAGTCATCTCGAGATCTTCCCACACGGTGTCGGTACGATAGCCGCCGGCCTCCAGGAGGACGTTGCGCTGCCACAGGCCACAGGCGCCGGAGATGATCATCAACGCGTTGAGCGGTGCCCAACCGAGGCGGCTGGAGAGAAACGCGCGCATGTACTCGAGAATTTGAAAGCGCACGACCCAGCTCTTGCTCAAACGGCGGCGAATCATTATGCCGTTGGCGAACTCGCAGCCGTTCTCGACGCCGATGGCGGCGCCGCATACGACCGTCTCGCGGTTGCGCAAGAAAGGCTCGGCCATGCACTGAAGCGCATCGCGCGAATAGTGCGAGTCCGCGTCGGTCGCAAAGAACAGCGGATAGCGTGCGCAGTTCAGCGCGGTGTTGAGCGCATCGCCCTTCCCACCGTTGAGCTTATCGATGACGCGAAGGTTGGGGAATCGCTCGGAGATGTAGATCTCGCGCACGGGTTGGGTGGAGATGCTGACGCGATACGGTTGCGGCAGCGGCACGAGAGCGAAGGCTTCGGCGAGGCGCCCAAGCGTGCCGTCGGTCGAGCCGTCGTTGACGACCACGACCTCGAAACGCGCGTAGTCCAGGTTTAGCAGCGAGTGCACGGTCTGCACGATGTGCGCTTCTTCGTTGTAAGCCGGAACAGCGACCGTCACCGGAAGTTGAAGCTCGGAATGCGTCGGCACCACCGGATTGGCGAGGTGCGCGCGGACGAAGCGCGGCAGTCGCGACAAGGCGGTCAGCGTGGTCGCCAAATAAAAGAGATTGACGAAAACGAAGTAGCCGAACAGGGCGACCTCGATGGCGAAGACCACGAGCCAGGCCGTCGGATTTGTTATCGCGTGTTGGTGAAACGGAGTCATCGTATTCTATTCACTTGCGCGCAGGCGGCCGTTGACGAACCGAAGCGGCGGAGGGACGAGTTTGAGGCTCGTTGGTTGGTTCTTGCGAATCGTGTTCTCGGCGCGAACCCAGGCGATTGCGTCGCGGGCAAAGGCATCGGTGAGGTTGCCGTCCAGCAGGGCCGGATAGGCAGCGACGTCACGTTGTGCCAGCAGCGCTTGCGCCGCGCGATCGCGGATCCAATGGTTTGGATCGCTGAGCATCCCCAGGAGAATCGGCCGGTCGTCGACGCCTGCTAGCGGCGCAAACGCGCTGAGCGCGGCGAGCCGCACAAACGCCGACTCATGCTTGAGGTAGGGAAGAAGAAACTCGCGATCGGCCGGCTGCGCCACCGCGCGGAACGAACGCAAAAGCGCCGCGATGACTTCGTCGGTGCCGTGGCGCGCGATCGCGGCGGGGATAAGCAAACGCGCGACGCTCGGTTCGGTCAGCGGGATGTATTGGGCAAGCCGGGCCACGTCGGCGGGCTCGGCCTGAAGCAGGCTGCGCGCGAAGGGCACGCCGACCACAGCCGGCCCGAGGCTGCGCATCGTCGCTTCGACGTTGGGAGCGATCCAGTTCCGGTTTTGCGCCAGCGCGTCGAAGAAGCGCTGTATCTGAGTGGGATCGATCGCGATCAGCGCTTGGTAGGCTGCAAAGGAAATCTCAGCGTTGCGCGAGTTGGTCGCCGCTTCGACGACGTAGAGGCATCCGGTCGCCCGCAGAAAGCCCAGTGCGCGCAGGCCGACGATGCGGTGGGCGTCGTCGTTGGAGCGCGCAAAGCGCTCGGCAAGGTGATAGAAGCCGGCAGCGCGAGCGACCGCGTCGAGCCGCGCGTTGGAATAGCGTCCGCCTTCCATCTGCCCGCTGCGAAAGCTGGTCCACATCGTCAACACGGTGAACGCGTCGTCGCGCCGCAGCGGCAACGGCCTCACGCTCTCGCCGTTTCCGGCGAAGCTCGCGCGCCAATGCATGAGCACGTCTTCCATCCGCCGATCCCGGCGATCCGAGCCGATGCGGTGGACGACGGAGAGAAGCGCTACGATCCCGGCCAGACCGAATGCCGAGAGCGCAACGATACCCGCGATAGCAACGAAGAGATTAGAATCGGTGGCGATAGCCAAGACTGAGACCTGCTCGCGAATAGAGTTGCCCGAAGTGCTGGTATGTGGCGTCCCAGACCAGGGCGGACCGGTGATCGATCCAGTTGGTTCCGATTACATCGGTTTCGAAGACGTTGGAGGCAACTATTCCGGTACCGACGTTCTCGACGTCGCGCCCGACCGAGATCGAACCGGTAATGCTGCTCTGCGCGCCGGCGCCATACCAGTGCGTCAGTGCGGCGCGCTCACCCACCGCTAGTCCCGGAACGTTGGAGATGCTCGCTCCGGTGATGTACACTGCGGCGCGATTGTTGCCCCAATAACGATCGACGTAAAGGCCGGTCGTTGCGGCATTTGCGGTGTTGTAGCTGCGATAGCTTTGCGAAATCCCGGCGCCCCATCCGTCAGCCAGACGTTGTTCCACCGAGCCGAAGAGTGACGTACGCGGGTCGATGTTGTGGGTTGGGCTGGTTCCGGCTTCAACGTTTGCGATCGTCGACGGCCCGAGCGAGGCATACCCGCCGGCCACGTACTGGCGGTCGGAATAGCCGAAGCGCTGGTCTTCGCTGGCCGTCGCGTAAACGACGTTGCGCGGCTGGAACTGGTGCAGCAGCGAAACGTACGCGTTGCTCCAATCGCCGCGATTGTTGGTGACGCCGTAATCGGATCCGCCGAACTCAACGTCGGTGAACGGAACGGTCGCCGCCGGCGCCGGCAAATTGCTCACGGCGGTTGCCGGCGCAGCCACGTTGGTAACCGCGGGCGCCGGAGCAGAAGCAGTGGTTCCGGCCGCGCTCGGAGCCGGCGAGGCGGCCGGAGCTGCCGGTTGCGGCGAAGCAACCGAAACGGGGACGAGTGGCGAATCGGCCAGCGCGGTCGCGGGCGCCAGCGACGCCGCTAGTCCCAGCAGCGAGAGAAGAACGTAGTACTTCATGCGACCAGCGACGTCATCCGGGTGCGTTCGTCTGCGACGTCGCAAATGACGTCATCCAACGTCCGGCTGGGATTGAAACCGATGCGGAACCGGGCTTTGGCGATGTCGGGAACGCGGCGCATGATCTCCTCGAATCCCTCGCCATAGGCTTCGTTGAACGGAACGAACGCGATCGGTGAAGACGAGTTCGTAAGCTCGATGACGCGCTTAGCCAGGTCAAGGACGGAGACTTCGTGGGGATTGCCGATGTTGAAGACCTGGCCGACGGCGTTTGGATCGTCGACGAGCTTCATCAGCGCCCCGCACACGTCGGTAACGTGGCAGAAGCAGCGCGTCTGCGTGCCGTCCCCGTATACGGTCAATGGTTCGCCCTGCAGCGCCTGGCGAACGAATCGGGGCACCACCATTCCGTAGCGTCCGGTTTGGCGAGGACCGACGGTGTTGAACAGCCGCACGACGATTGCCGGCAGGCCGTTTTCTTTATGGTGGGCCATGGCCAGGAACTCGTCGTACGCCTTCGAGCAGGCGTAGCTCCAACGCGCCGTCGTCGGCGCTCCGAAGGCGATCGGCGTGTCTTCGCTCGACGGGATGGTACGCGAAAGCCCGTAC
This sequence comes from Vulcanimicrobiaceae bacterium, assembly GCA_051986335.1. Lineage (GTDB taxonomy): Bacteria > Vulcanimicrobiota > Vulcanimicrobiia > Vulcanimicrobiales > Vulcanimicrobiaceae > JBPYDW01. The sequence continues at coordinate 12,949 of JBPYDW010000091.1, forward strand.
ACTTCCGACGTCGATGCAAGCAGGATCTTGCGGTTGTGCGCGGCCGCGTGGCGAAGGATCGATTGCGTCCCGTCGACGTTGGCTTCCAGCGTCTTGAGCGGACTGTCGACGACGAGGTGCATGCCGATTCGCGCCGCCAGGTGAACGACGGTGTCGCACTCGCGCACGAGATTGGAGACCAAGGCGTCGTCACGGATGTCGCCGACGACCAGCTTGAACCGCGGGCTCGCCATGGCGAGCTCGAGATTCTCTTCTTTTCCGGTCGAGAGGTCGTCGATGGCGACGACGCTCGCGCCGGATGCGAGGAAGGCGTCGGCGAGATGCGAGCCGATGAACCCGGCACCGCCGGTGATGAGGATGCGCTTCATAGTTTTACCACTCTGGCACCTTGGCCGTTGTCGGAGGGAACGATGTTGCCGGTGTCAACGATGACTCGGGCGTTGGATTGCAGCCACGCGTAGTCGATGCCGCGGTGCGCCGCTAGGACGACCACGCAGTCCGCTGCGCTGACCTCGTCGGCAGTGAGTGAAATGGAATCCAACGGCGCGAGCCGGTTCTCGTGCGCATCCCTGCGCGGCGCCGGCGGAAGATCTCCCTCGGAGAAGGTGAGATGCGGTACCAAAGCATCGTGATAGCAAACCTCCGCGCCCTTCGAACGCAGGCGATCGATGATCGCTAGCGCCGGGCTGTGGCGCGTGTCCTCGACGTTGGCCTTGTACGCCACGCCGAGAAGAAGGATGCGCGAGCCGCGCAACGCTTTGCTTTCATCGTTGAGCGTATTGCCGACCAGCTCGACGACGTGATCGGGCATCGAGCTGTTGATCTGATCCGCCAGCGAAATGAACTGCGAGAACGTTCCGTGCTCGGACGCCTTGAACGACAGGTAGTGCGGGTCGAGCGGAATGCAGTGACCGCCAACGCCCGGGCCGGGGTAGAAGGGCATGAATCCGAAGGGCTTGGTCTTGGCCGCCTCGATGACGTCGGATGAGTTGATCCCAAGGCTGTAGCACAGCTTGCCCATCTCGTTGGCCAGCGCGATGTTGACCGAGCGGAAGGTGTTCTCCCAAAGCTTCGCCGTTTCGGCAACGCGCGCGTTTGGGACGCTGTGGACGCTAGGAGCGACCGTTGCGTACAGCGCTGCGGCGGCCTCTGTCGACGCCTGCGAGCATCCGCCGACGACTTTTGGAATGTTGGTGATGCGGAACTCGCGGTTGCCCGGATCGACGCGTTCCGGCGAAAACGCCAGCAAGAAGTCGCGATCCAGTTTGAGCCCGGTCTCTTGCAGCATCGGCAGCAACAACTCGTCGGTCGTTCCCGGGTAGGTCGTCGACTCGAGAACGATCAGCTGGTTGCGGCGCAACCGGCGAGCGAGCTGCACGGCTGCATCGGTGATGTAGGAGACGTCGGGAACCTTACCGGCATCGAGCGGCGTCGGCACGCAGATGATGATGATGTCGGCGGCGACGGCGGCGTCGAAGTCGGTGGTAGCGCGCAGGCGGTTGCGCTTCACGACCAGGGCAAGGTCGGTCGACTCGATATCGCCGATGTACGATTTGCCCCGATTGACTCCGTCGACGCGATCCTGGCTAACGTCGATGCCGCAGGTTTCGAAGCGGCGCGACAGTTCGACGGCTAGCGGCAAACCTACGTAGCCCAGTCCCACGACCGCGACCCGCGCCGTGCGCGTCGCGATTGCGTCCATGAGAAAGTCCCGCGGGTTTAAGGCAACCACGCGGTGAGTTTGGATTTGGGGTCGAGATAGTGTAGCGGCTCTCATTTGCATATCAAGAAAAAGGGCCCCGATATAAAATGCGTTGGGGATAAAGGTCCTCTAACAGGTACATACGGCCTAACCAGCCACAGTGTCAACGCACTGAACGGTATCTAGATTCCCGCCTAACCCCGTCTTAACGGACTTGGTAGGCAACGTAACCTGCGGGGTGCCCAGGCAGCCTCTAGCCGCCGACTTTTGTCAGAGGTGAGCGCGGGCGCCGAACGGCGCCGTCAACTGGGGTTTTGCGGCAGCGCTTCGGAGTCGACGATGGAGTAGTTGCTTAGCACGAACTGCGCCGATAGCGACTCACCGGGCATGTCGATCTGCGCCTCGCCGGTTACCGGCAGGCGATACCCTTGGACGTCATTGGGTTGCAGGGCCAGTTGAATCGAGCCGTGTTCGTACTGCATGACGACGTTACGCGTCGCGTTGTCGGCGTCTAGCGTTACCACCGCTGCCACGAGCGGGTTTGGGTCGTCCGGCGATCGCTTGCGCTCGTGCAGCGTGAAGCGCGTCATGTCGCCCTGCCGCTGCGCATCGACAACAACGTAGTCCTTCGACCAGGTGCTCGGCGCGATCGGCGAGAGATCGATGCGATCGTAGTGCTTGGCAAAAAACGGCATGCGCGTGAAGCGAATGACGTAGTCCCGGCCGCGTACGAACTGCCCCGTGCCGTCCATGTGGAAGTGGAACCAGGGAA
>JBPYDW010000092.1:0-10961 GCA_051986335.1 Vulcanimicrobiaceae bacterium
ACACCACCTATCTCGAGCCCGAGCTGGAGCTCGGTCAAGATACGATCCTCTATCCAAACACGTCGATCGGACGCCTGAGCCGCGTCGGAAAACGCTGCGTGATCGGTCCGAACGCGCGACTTTCGAACGCTTCGCTGGGAGACGACGTCACCGTTCGCGAGTCGGTCCTCGTCGATGCAACGATCGGTTCTGACGTCACGGTCGGACCATTTGCCCATCTACGCGGTGGTGCCAAACTGGCCGACGACGTCCGGATCGGCAACTTCGTGGAAGTGAAGAACTCGGAGCTGGCCAAAAATGCCAAGGCCAGTCACCTCTCGTATATCGGCGACGCGTCGATCGGAAAGAATTCGAATATCGGCGCCGGGACCATCACCGCCAACTTCGACGGTAAGAAAAAGAACCGCACCAAGATCGGCAAGAACGTTTCGATCGGCTCGAATTCGTCGCTTATTGCGCCGGTGACGATCGGTGACGGCGCGCTGACCGGCGCCGGATCGGTCGTGACCAAGGACGTTGCAGCCGGCGAGCGCGTCGTCGGCAATCCGGCTCGCCCACTACCGCCGAAGAAGTCGCCGAAGAAGTCGCCGAAGAAGACGCCGAAAAGAGCGGGCAAGAAGAAATAACGGCGCCGGTCGGCGGCGACAACGATCCGGGCACTCGCCGAAGGTGGCGACTTGGCTGCTGTTGCTCGGTATCGCGGCGACGATCATCGCCGCCCAATACGACCGGCTGCACAAGCTGGATGCTCGCCTGCGATTGCTTCACCAGCGGGCACGGCGAAGCGAAATCGCTCTATCGCAGCTTTACCAGGCGTCGCGTCACGGCTGCGCTGCGCTGGTGGCGACGTTGGACGAGCAGCTGCGCAGATTGGACCCGGCGATCGACGCGTTGGCCCTCTTCGTTCCCGAGTGCGACGAGCTGCTCTGCGTGCATGCGTGCGGAGCGCGCGCTACATTCTTAATTGGAAGCGCGCTCTCGCGTGCGAATTCGGGCAGGCTGCCGGCAGTCGCCGGTCGCCACGGACGGCGCGCATACCTCGCCGGCGCCGGGCAGGCGATGCTTCCCGGCGATCGTGACGCGGTCGCCGTGGCCCTCCTCGATCGCGATGCGCTGTTGGCAGTCGCCTATGCGTCGAGCTCGCGCGAACCGCTGATCGATCGTGCGGCGGTCGTCTCGCTGCTCGAACATGTGGGACCGGCGTATGCCGTGGCTCGCGAGCGGGAGCGGGATCGCCGCGCTGCGACTTTTGACGGCCTAACCGGTTTGCTCACTCCGCGGGCCTTCCGGAACGAACTGCACGCGTACGTCGCCCGCGCGCGTCTGAGCGAGGGCCTGCACGCGACGATCTGGTTCATCGATACCGATGAGTTCAAGCGCATCAACGACACGCTGGGCCATGCCGCTGGGGACGTGGTGCTGCAGGCTATGGCGAAGCTGCTGCGCGATCATGCGGTGCGGGCGCGGGACGTCGCAGCACGCAACGGAGGGGACGAGTTCTTGCTCCTGCTGCGCGACACACCGAAATCCCGCGCCGTCGAACGGGCGCAGGCGTTCTGCCGCGCGGTCCGGCACCATGACTTCGGAATTGGGCGCTCGATCAGCGCCAGCGTCGGCGTGGCGTCGTACCCACTTGACGCGCGCTCGTCGAGCGGATTGCTGGAACTTGCCGACGCCGCCATGTATCACAGCAAGAACTCAGGGCGCGGCCGCGCGTCCTTCGTCAACTCGGCCGGGCAGTTTAGCGTTTGCGGCGAATAGCCGCGTATGGCCGCCCGGTTGGCGCGCGTCGTTCGCGCCGTGCTGCTACTAGCTGTTTTGGCGGGTTTCGCGCACGCCGCTAACGCGGCCGCACTGCGCCCGAATGCGCTCGACCGCAGCGTCGACGCCATCACACCGCACCAGTTGATGACCCAACCCGCCGGCGCGTTGGTGGACGGACAGCGCCAAGTTGCCGCGGCGCGCTACGTACGCTGGCACAGTCCCGGTTTCTTTGCCAGCGTCCTGTTAGCGATTGCAGCGTTGGCCTATTTCTGGCGCAGCGGCGCCGCTGCCGTCGTTCGCGACCGGTTGCGACGTTCGATCGGTTCGGAGTGGCTGGTGCGCTTCTGCTTCGGTGCGCTGCTGGCAGCCATCGCCAAATTCGCCACGCTGCTTCCGGCGTTCTACCTCTATCGCTTCGATCGCGTCATGGGTTTGTCGACCGAGCTCTTGCGGGTGTGGATCTTCTACTGGCTGGTCGAGCTCGTGCTCTCCATGCTGATAGCCGGCGTCGTTGCCGCAGTTGTCCTGGGCTTGGCCGATCGGACCCACCAGTGGTACATCTACACGATTCTCGGAATAATCGCCGCCAGTCTGTTCGTGCGCTTTGCCGATCCGTTTCTCGTGGCGCCGATCTTCAGCGTGCGCGCGCCGCTCCACGCCCCGATCGCGACACAGCTCGAGCAGCTCGAGCGGGCTTCGGGTCTTCCACCTTTACCGATCGTCGTGGAAGATCGATCCACGCGGTCACAGACGGAAAGCGCCGATCTCGACGGGTTGGGAGCTTCGCAGCAGATCGTGCTATCGGATACGATAATGGCGCAGAAGAAGACCGGCGAAGAGGCGTACTACGTTGCCCACGAGCTGGGACATGCCGCGCACAACGATTCGCTTCGGCTGGCGCTGCTCAACGCAGCAACGATTATCGTCGGCATCGCGCTGGCGGTGTTCGTCGCGGACCGGATCGGCTTTCGGCGCGACGACGATCCGGTTTCACGCTTGGCGTTGGTTGGAGCGTTCCTGGGCTGCGCCTATCTGCTGGCCGTGCCGATCTACGATTCGTTTCTCCGCGGAATGGAGCAGCAGGCTGATGCCTACGCCGCAACGATCCTGAAGGATCCGGCGCCGGCGGTACGCGCCCTTATTCGCTTGGCCGATCAGCGCATGATCGAGGTCTGTCCCAGTCCGGTCGACACCCTCTATTTTGCCCGCTTCCCGGCGATTGCCTGGCGCGTCAGCATCTTCAACCACGTTCCGCCGGGCTGCCGCTAGAACGGAAAAGCGCGGCTGTTATAAAATGCAGCCGTGCGGTGTTATAAGGATATGGGAAGGTCGTGGCGACTCGAGCCGAGGTGAGCGCGGCCGCCGGATCGCGGCCCGCTTACGCGTTCGAAGCACTCTTTCGTAACGAATACGCCCGCGTCGTCGCGGTGGCGCGGCGGATCGTTGGCGACGTGGCTTCGGCGGAAGACGTCGCGCAGGACGTCTTCGCGCTGTGCGCTCGGCGGCTGCCCGCGGACTACCCGCATCCGGAAGCGTGGTTGTACGCCACTGCTGTGCGCCGCGGTCTGAACGCGGTGCGCCGGCGCGAGCGTCGCGAACGACGAGAGCTGCGGCATAGCATTCTGCACGATCCGTTGCGCGGCAGCGAAGGCGACCCGCAGCACGCGCTGGACCGGGCGGACGTGCAGGCCTGCGTGCGGCTCGCGATGCTGCGCCTTCCCGAACGTTGCGCGATGGTGTTGGCGCTGCGCTATGCCGGTTGCAGCCATCTTGAGATCGCGCAGTCGACCGGAATCCCGGTCGAGCAGGTCGGTACCTATTTGGCCCGCGCGCAGCGCGCGTTTCGCAAGGAGTTCAGCGATGACCCACGGGTTTGAAGACGACGCCGCTTTCTGCGAGCGGATGCTGGCGGGGGACGAGCGAGTCGACGTGAACGGCGCCTACGCGCGCCATGTTGCGTTGCGGGCAAGGAGGCCGCGATTGACGTTGGGGCTGGGTCTTGGGCTAGCGGCTGCCGCTGTGGTGGTGCTGTTGCTGACCACGCCGATCGGCTCGATCGCGCAGAACTTTCTGACGATCTTTGCGCCCAAGCAATTCGTTCCGGTCGACGTATCGAGCTTGTCGCATGCGGATGCGCGATTGCTTCCCGACCTGAAGGAGTTCGGAACGCTTCACAATCGCAACGAGGTCGCTGCCCGCCAGGTGGCCGGCGTGGCGCAGGCCGAACGCATCGCCGGATTTCACGTCGCGACGCCGAGCAGCGTACCGAGCTCGATTCCTCGGGTCATTCGCTATCGGGTAAGCGCGCGCAACGATCAAGCGTTCACGTTTAGCGCCGCGAAAGCGCGCGCGAGTGCTGCGCGCAAGGGACAGAAGCTGCCGCCGATGCCGGCGCATTTGGACGGCACCACGATCTCGGCGAGCATCGGTCCGATCGTCATACAGACGTGGGGCAACCACGAGCCGCACCATGGCAGCGCAAAGCGCGAGTCCGAAGGTCCGTATCTCGTCGTTGCGCAGGGCGTCGCGCCTGTGGTGCGCAGTTCCGGCGCTTCGTTGGCCGAGCTGGAGAACTATCTGCTGGCGATGCCGGGTGTCTCGCCGCAGCTTGCCGGCGAGATCCGCGCGCTCGGCGATCTCTCTTCAACCCTGCCGGTTCCGTTCAGCAGCGCGAAGCAGTCGGCGCAGAGCGTCAGCGTGAACGGCGCGCAAGGACTGGCGATCGGCGACAACACCGGCTTGGGGGCCGGCGTCCTGTGGCAGAAGAACGGCAAGATCTACGGCGTGTTTGGAACCCTTCCGGAGGATCAGGTACTGCAAATTGCCGACGGTCTCCACTAGCGCGATCGATGTAACCGGACTGGCAAAAGTCTACGGCGACGTCGCCGCGCTGACCGACGTCACGCTGCGCGTCGAGCGCGGCGAGACATTTGGTTTCTTGGGAGCCAACGGCGCGGGAAAAACCACCGCGGTAAAACTCCTGCTCGGGCTCGCGCGGCCGACCGCGGGCGGCGGCACGGTTCTCGGCCGGCCGTTGGGCGATCGCCTGGCGCGTGCGAGCATCGGTTATTTACCGGAACTGTTTCGCTATCACGACTGGCTGACCGCGCGCGAGGAGCTGTCGTTTCATGCCGGCCTCATCGGCCTGCCGGCGCAGCAACGTCACGATTCCATCCGCGAGGTCCTGGATCTCGTCGGCTTAACGCAGCGCGCCGATCACCGCATCGGTACCTATTCGAAGGGAATGCAGCAGCGCGTTGGTCTGGCAGTCGCGTTGCTGGGAGCGCCCGAGCTGGTCTTTTTGGACGAACCGACGTCGGCGTTGGATCCGGTCGGGCGCCACGACGTGCGCGAACTGCTGCGGGCACTCAAGCGGCGCGGCGTCACCGTGTTCTTGAACTCGCATCTCCTCGGTGAAGTCGAGCTCGTCTGCGACCGGGTGGCGATCGTGCATCGCGGGCGAATCGTTGCCGATGGGCCGGTGCATTCGGTCGTCGGCGAGCCGCACGGTGTGCGCCTGCGTATTAGTCCCAACGGTACCGCAATCGAACCGATCGCGTCGCGCTTCGGAACGCTAAAACGCGACGGTGAATGGCACGTCGTTACCGGCATCGCTCCCAAGCTCGTGCCGCAACTCGTAGCGCAACTGGTTAGCGCAGGGGTGGAGATCTATGCGGTCGAGCCGCTGGCGGCGACACTGGAGCAACGTTTTTTGGAGATGATGAAGTCGTGATCGCGGTGCGCATCGCGGTACTGACGCTGCGCGAGATGGTTCGCCGCCGGGTGGTGGCGACGGCGGTGATCCTGACCGTAGTCGTCGCCCTGCTCACCGGCTGGGGATTTCATGCGCTGACGACAACGCCGCGCCACGGCGAACCGATGACGCACTTGCAGGTGCTCACCGTATCGGCGACGCTGCTGCTGCTCGTCGCTTACACGTTCAATCTGGTCTTTGCCCTTGGCGGAGCGTTCATTGCCGCTCCCGCGCTCGCCGGCGACATCGACAGCGGTCTTTTGCTTCCCATCGTTACGCGGCCGTTGCGCCGGGCCGACGTCGTCGTCGGCAAGTTCTTGGGACTGGCGTTACTGTTATCAGCCTACGTTTTCATCGCCGGGTTTCTCGAATTTGCCATCGTGCGGGCGGCGACCGGCTATTATCCGCCGCATCCGGGTATCGCGATGATCTACTTGAGCGGTGTTGCCATTACCATGCTGTCGTTGACGTTGCTGCTGGGTTCGCGGCTATCGGCGATCGCCAGCGGCGTCGCTGCCGTCGTGCTGTACGGCATCGGCTGGATTTGCGGAATCGTCGGCGATATCGGTGCGCAGTTGCATCGGCAAGCACTCGTCAACGCGGGGACGATCAGCCAGTTACTGCTTCCGGTCGACGCATTTTGGCGCGCCAGCGTCTATCATCTCGAACCGGCGATGTTGGTTGCGACGATGCATGGATCGGCTCCGTTCGCCGTGACCGCGCCGCCGCCGCCGGCGATGATCGCCTGGGGCATCGGTTGGATCGTGGTGATGCTCGGCCTCGCCTGCTGGAGCCTCTCGACGCGCGAACTGTAGCTACCAAGAGCGGGCATAGGGTCGTCGTCGGGGCGCGAGTTGTCACCCTGAGCGCGAACGACGTGAGCAGTCGAAGGGCTGGCGTTACAATTTGCATTCGACGCTGGACTTTATCGCCGGTCCTTCGACTGCGGTCGCCCTCAAGGGCGACCTCCGCTCAGGATGACAAAAATGCGCGCGTCCCGACGACGACAGTACCTATGAGCGCTCGATGGCGGTCATTAAAGCGACCTTCGCTCAGGATGACAGGGAGCGATGGTACCTAGTAGCGCTCGACTGGGGTCGGTGTCCATGTGTTGGCGAACTGCATTGCGGCCTCGAGGCCGTCGGCGAGCCAGAGCTGCACAGTATACGCGGCAGCGGAAATAATCGCCGGCAGCAGCTCACGCTCTTCGGTGTGAAACGGTGAGAGAACGTGGTCGATGCTATCGTGTTCGGGCCTGCCGACGCCGACGCGCAAACGCGGAAACTGCTCGCCCATGGTCGCGATGATCGATCGCAGTCCGTTGTGGCCACCGTGACCGCCGCTCGGACGCATGCGCAGTTTGCCGAACGGCAGATCGATGTCGTCGCTAACGACCAGCACGTTCTCCGACGGCGTCTTGTACCACGATGCGATCAAACGTGTCGGCGCGCCGGAGAGGTTCATGAACGCTTGCGGCTCGACCAGCACTACGTGCTCCCGAGTGACCAGCGCTTGACGGGCTTTGTCTTTGACACGCCAGCTGGTGACCCCGAGCCGGCTTGCCAACTCGTCGAGTACCATGAAGCCGACGTTGTGCCGGGTGCGCTCGTACTCGCTTCCGGGGTTACCTAGACCAACGACCAGCCGAATGGGCTGGTCGTCGGGAGTGCGTCGGTGGAAGAGTCCCTTCATTCCGGCTCTTCCGCCGGCGTTTCCACCGGCTCGGCGCCGATGATCTCCGGCTCCGGCTGCTCTGCGGCTTCGGTTGCCGCAGCCTCCTCGAGGAGTTGCGCCGTCTTGGACGGCTCGATCGAAACCACGATGGTCTCGCCCGGCGTGATCATCTTGAACCCTTCGGGCAGCGGGATGTCGGCGGCGGTGGCGTGCTCGTGAAGACCCAGCTCGTTGACGTCGACTTCGAGATGATCGGGAAGCCGGTTTGCCGGCCCTTCGACCTCGACGTCGTGGACGACCACATCCATGACGCCGCCGAAGTCTTTCACGCCGAGCGCGGTTCCGACCGTGACGATCGGCAAGCTCGCGCGTACGCTTTCGGTTGCCGAGACGCGCTGCAAGTCGACGTGCAAGACCTGGCGCGTCACCGGATTGCGCTGCACTTCACGGACCAGCACGGTAGCGCTCTTGCCGTTGCCCTGCAGCGTTACGATGCCGGTGCGTCCGCCGCCGTGCAGCAAGTCCTCGAATGCCCGTGCATCGAGTACCAGATGCTCGGGCGGCTGCCCATGTCCGTAGAGCACTGCCGGCAGCTTCCCGCTGGCGCGCAGCTTTCGCGACGAGGTCGTGCCGGTCGCCCCGCGTTCTTCGATGTTGAGGTTCAACGGTTTCTTAGGCAAGCTTTGATATCTCTCGTGATTCCAGTTTCGCAGCCGCCACCGGCGCTACCGTTTCAGGCGCGACGGTTGCGGCTCCGTTAGGGCCGTCGTCACCGAACAGTTCCGAAACGGAGCGATTCGTGGTAATGCGCATGATCGCGTCAGCAAACGTTTGGGCGATGGAAAGCTGGACAAACTTCGGATGCTCGCCCACGCCGACAAATGGAATCGTGTTGGTGACGACGATCTTCTCGATGGGGGATTTCTCGAGCACCTCGATTGCCTCACCTGCAAAGATGCCGTGGGTTGCCACCGTGTAGACTTTTGTCGCTCCTCGTGACAGAAGGGCTTCAGCGGCCTTGGCCAACGTTCCGCCGGTCGAGATCATGTCGTCCACGACGACCGCGACCTTCCCCTTGACGTCGCCGACGATGTCGGTAACCTCGGCGACGTCCGGTTCGGGACGGCGCTTGAAGACGATTGCCAGCGACGAATTGAGGCGCTTAGCGAACATCTCGGCGCGGTGCACGCCGCCGGCGTCGGGCGAAACGACCACGATGTGGTCGTCGCAGAGGTCTTCCTTCTTTAAATAGTTGCACAAGGTCGGCAGCGCCATCAGATTGTCGACCGGCTGGTCGAAGAAGCCCTGGATCTGCGCCGCGTGCAAGTCCATGGTAACGATCCGTTTTGCACCGGTGATCTTCAACAGGTTGGCGACGACCTTGGCCGAGATCGGCTCGCGGCCTTTGGTCTTCTTATCCTGTTTGGCGTATCCGTAGTAGGGGATCACCGCGGTGATGCGCGAGGCCGAGGCGCGCCGCAGCGCGTCGATCATCAGCAGCAACTCCATCAACGAGTCGTTGACGCCGTTAGCCTCAACGGCAACGCCGTTGACGACTCGCTTTGGCGCTTTGCAAATCGATTGAACGACAAAGACCTCGGAGCCGCGTACGTTCTCGCCGATCTCGACGCGCGTCTCCTCGTTCCGGAACTTCACAACTAAGGCTTTGCCGACGTTGGACCGCAGTCGCTTGGCTATTTCGCCGGCGAGTTCGAGGCTGGCGTTTCCGCTAAAAAGCAGCGGGGTCTGACTCAACGGCTGGTCTCCACGGAAGGTGCGAGGGCTGGGGAACTTCAGAGCGCCGCTCGCCCTCTCCTCGCCGCCCGGGCGCCGAAACCGTTTTTCTGGGGCCGGTGTTGAAGTGACGCATCATGGCCGGGAAGTTTGAGCTGGTAGCTCCATACGCGCTTGCGGGCGATCAGCCCCAGGCGACGCAGCTGCTGGCCGCGGGTATTGCGCGCGGCGATCGCGCGCAGACCTTGCTGGGCGTGACCGGTTCGGGCAAGACCTTCGCGATGGCCAGGGTCGTCGAGCTCGTGCAGAAGCCCACGCTGGTCCTCTGCCACAACAAGACGCTGGCGGCTCAGCTCTGCGCCGAGTTTCGCGACTTCTTTCCAAAAAATGCGGTCGAGTATTTCGTCTCCTACTTCGACTACTACCAGCCCGAAGCGTACATCGCCTCGACCGATACGTACATCGAGAAAGACTCGTCGATAAACGACGAGATCGAACGCCTGCGGCATGCGACCACGCAATCGCTGCTGACCCGTCGCGATACGCTCATCGTGGCCTCGGTCTCGTGCATCTACGGCTTGGGCTCACCCTCCGACTACATCGACATGTCGGTAAAGGTGCGTCTTGGCGAGGAGATGGACCGGGATCTGCTGCTCCGCAAACTCGTCGACATGCAGTATCGGCGCAACGACCTCAACCTCGTACGCGGGACGTTCCGCGTTCGCGGAGACACGCTGGAGTTCGTCGGCGTCGAGGAGCAGCTGGTGCATCGGGTCGAGTTTTTCGGCGACACGATCGAGGCGATCAACGTCGTGAACCTCATGACCGGCGAATACGTCGAGAGCAAGGACGAGCTGGTCATATTCCCGGCCAAGCATTTCATCACGCCGGAAGAGAAGCTGCGCCGCGCGATCGAGGCGATCGAGGTCGAGTTGGAAGAGCGGCTCAAGGTCTTCCGTGACGGCGGGAAGCTACTCGAAGCGCAGCGTTTGGAGATGCGAACGCGCTACGACTTGGACATGTTGCGCGAAGTCGGCTATTGCAACGGCATCGAGAACTACTCGCGCCATTTGGCCGGCCGCGAGGCCGGGTCGACGCCGTGGTGCCTGCTCGACTTTTTTCCCAAAGACTGGCTGACGTTCGTCGACGAGTCGCACGTGACGCTCCCGCAGGTTCACGGCATGCATGCCGGCGATCGCGCGCGCAAGTTGTCGCTGGTCGAACACGGATTCCGCTTGCCGAGTGCGCTGGACAATCGTCCGCTGACGTACCAAGAGTTCGACGAGCACGTAAACCAAATCGTCTACGTGTCGGCCACACCGGGAACTTACGAGGTCGGCCGCAGCACGCAGACCGCGGAGATGATCATTCGGCCGACGGGTTTGGTCGATCCCGAAGTCGAGGTGCGACCTACGCGCAATCAGGTCGACGACCTGATGGAGGAGATTCGCGTGCGCACCGCCCGCAAAGAGCGCGTGCTGGTAACCACGCTTACAAAGAAGATGGCCGAGGATCTCACCGATTTCTTGCTGGAGATGAACTTCAAGGTGCGCTACCTGCACAGCGAGGTGGACACGCTCGAGCGCGTCGCCATCCTGCGCGATCTCCGGATGGGCGTTTTCGACGTGCTGGTCGGTATCAATCTCTTGCGCGAGGGCTTGGACTTGCCGGAGGTGTCGCTGGTCGGCATTTTGGACGCCGACAAAGAGGGATATCTGCGCAGCGAGACCTCATTGATTCAGACGATCGGCCGCGCGGCGCGAAACGTCGACGGAAAAGTGATCATGTATGCGGACACGATCACGCAGTCGATGGCGCGCGCCTTGGGCGAGACCGCCCGCCGGCGCGAGAAGCAGCTGGCCTTCAATGCCGAGCACGGCATCGAGCCCAGGACGGTGCGTAAAGAGATCCGCGACATCTTGGCGATGGTCGGCGTCGACGAGGAAACCGCCGACAAGGTGAAGCTGGACAAGATTCCGCGCGACGTCGCCATGAAGATGGCGCGCGAGCTTGAAGAGAAGATGCGCGCGTGCGC
>JBPYDW010000093.1:0-2669 GCA_051986335.1 Vulcanimicrobiaceae bacterium
GCAGCGCGGAAGAAACTTTGAATGCCGGAGGCGATGGTGAGCGAATTGCCGGTCGTCACCGGAATCGGCGAGCGATCGTTGATCGTTACGCCGCCGTCGCCGATCACCGCGGTAAACGCGCCGAGGCCCGCTACTTGCGCACCAAGCTCGGCGCCGATCTCGATCGAGCGTACGATGCGCGAGTAGATTTCCTCGCGCGGCAGCTCGAGTATCTGCTCGGGCAGCAGCGGCGAGCCGACGAACCAGCCTTCGGTCTCGCGCCCATCCGGCGTTCGCACCCCGGTGACGTGCACCACCGCGTACGACGGCATCCACTCCAGGATCTTGCGAATGATCGGTTCGCCCTTGCCGCGAGCGCCGGGTTCGTAGCGCGCGACATCTTCGAGCGAGAGCGGATGAATAACGAAGCAGAACTTCGGCGTTTGCGTAATGACGCTCATCGTGCCGCCTGTTCCGCCTGGACCTTGAGCGCCGCCAGCATCATCTCGCTATTCTCGCGTACTTTTCGTTGCAGCGTCGGACCGATGAGCTCGGCCAGCGTCGGTACGCCGAAATCGTAATCCACGCCGAGAACCACGTGGGTGCAGGCGTCGCCTTCGGTAAACGTCCACGAACCTTCGAACTTATCGAGGTCGCCTTCGATGAGCTTGTAATCGATCCGCAGGCCCGCGTCATCGAAACGATCTTCTTCGGTCCATTCGATCGGCGCTTCTTCCACCAGCGTCTTCCAGCGGGTGAGGATGTAATCGGAATGGCGTTCCAACACGACCACCGTTTCAACGTCGGGCATGAACTCGGGAAAGCGCTCCTGTTCCTTGGCAAGTTCGTAGACGATGCGGGCTGGTGCGTCGATCACAATAGTGGTCTCAACGTACGGCATTTACAAGCGCCCGAGGTTCTCCCGGGCAGCCTGCACCCCTGCCCGCAACGCGGACAGCGCGCGCGCGACCTCGGCCTGGGTTACCACTAAAGGCGGTTCCAGCCGGATGACCCGCTGCATGTTGAGCGTCCAGGCGGCGGTTACGCCCGCCTTGAGCATCTCCGGAATTATCCAGCCGCCGTAGCCTTCGTTGACCAGTTCGACCCCGACCAACAACCCCAGGCCGCGAGCCTGCGCGATCACCTCGGGAAAGTCGCGAGCGATCTCGCGGCATCCGGCCAGCAGCTGTTCGCCGCGTTCGCGCGCGTTGGCGATCAAATCCTCATCCTCGAGGACGTCCATCGCCGCCAGCGCCGCCGCGCAGGCAATCTCGCCGCCGCCAAAGGTCGAGGTGTGAATCAGCGGCGCCTTCGCATAGGCACGATTCCACACCGTCGCGCGCGCGATGTACGCGCCCACCGGCACGACGCCGCCCGACAAACCTTTCGCCAGCGTCATCACGTCGGGCACAACGCCGTCGCGATTGCAGCCGAAGAGGAAGCCGCAGCGCCCCAGCCCCGTTTGCACTTCGTCGGCGATGAAGAGCGCGCCGCTGCGATCGCACGCCGCGCGCACCGCGCGCAAGTAGCCGGGAGGCGGAACGTTGACGCCGCCTTCACCCTGCACCGGTTCAACGACGAATGCTGCGGCATCGGCAAGCGCACCGTCTAACGCTGCAGCATCGGCGTAAGGAACGTGCCTGACGTCAGCCAGCAGCGGTTTGAACGGATCCTGAAAGGTCTCGCGTCCGCTGATGGAGAGCGCGCCGAGCGTCTTACCGTGATATGCGCCATGCGTCGAGACGATCGTGCGCCGGCCGGTCGCCGCGCGCGCGAGTTTTATCGCTCCTTCGATGGCTTCGGTTCCGCTGTTGCACCAAAACGAAATCTCGAGATCGCCCGGCGCCAACTCCGCCAGCCGCCGCGAGGCGCGACCGAGCAACGGGTTGAACATCGTCTTTGCCGACAGCGACATCAAGTCGAGTTGTTCCTTGACCGCCGCCACCACGCGCGGGTGCGAATGACCGAGGGTAAAGACGCCGTAACCACCGGCAAAATCGAGGTACGACTTACCGTTGTGATCCCAGATCGTCGAGCCTTGGGCACGCACTTCCACCGGACTGCCGGTCACTTTCATGACGCGGGAAAGCGGCGGATTCACAAACTGGCGATAGTTCTCGAACGTCTCGTCGGCAAGCTCTTGGGGCGTCGAGCAACCGTAGAGGCTGTCGCGAGATTCCAGCATAAGCCAAGCTTCTCCGCAGGCGGCCCGCCTCTTTTTGTGGGCCCTGCGCGGCTGCTCGCGGCCGCGATGGCGCTCTCCGTCATCGTCCTTTTCGTAGCCGCGCGCACGGATGCCATCGTAACCACCGGCGAATCGATGCGCGATTTCGACGGCACCGCCGGGTGGCTCAATACGTCGCAACCGCTGACGCCAAAGAGTCTGCGCGGCAAGGTCGTGCTGGTGGATTTTTGGGAGTACACCTGCGTAAACTGCCTGCGCACGCTGCCCTACTTGGAGACGTGGTACAAGCGCTACAAAGCCGATGGTTTCGAGATCGTCGGCGTGCACACGCCGGAGTTCGATTTTTCCGCGCAGACCAAGAACGTCGAAGCGGCGACGCAGCGCCTGGGCGTCACGTGGCCGGTCGCGCTCGATCCAAATTATACCATTTGGAAGAGATACGAGAACGAAAACTGGCCGCACGAGTATATCTACGACCGGCAAGGCCATCTCGTCCATCAGGTCA
>JBPYDW010000094.1:0-6026 GCA_051986335.1 Vulcanimicrobiaceae bacterium
GAGACCAGATCCCGCGCGGTAAGGGCCCGGCGCAAGACTTTGCTCTTTCCGACCTCGCGCAGCTTATCAACATTGCTCGTGGCAAAAAGCTGCGATGCAAACGACATGGCCGAGGGGCTTCGCAGGCAGGCAGCGCCGTCCTTCCTGCGAAGGCGCAGGTGTGGACCGATATCAACGCATCGCGCAGCGCGACGTCTACAGCAACCAGTGGATTGCAGTGCAAGCGCACGACATCGTTCATCCCTCGGGCGTGCGCGGCGAACACCTGTTGGTCGTGACCGCGCCGCCGGTTGCAATCGTGGTCGATGATGACGGCGATTTATTGTTCGCCAAGCAGCCCCGCTTCGGCGCCCAAGCCGACATGGTCGAGCTGGTAAAAGGCGGCTCGGCTTCCGAGGAGACGCCGCTGGAAGCGGCGCAGCGCGAGTTGCGCGAGGAGCTGGGCGTGGTCGCGGCTCGTTGGGAAGAGCTCGGCGATCTGCACGAGATTCCCTCGATCATGGCTCACCCGGTAAAGCTCTTCCTTGCTACGGAAATCGAGCACGTCGTCGACGATCAAGAAGAGATCGAGAGCATCGAGCTCGTGCGTTTGCCGGCCCAACACGCCATCGCGGCGGCCGCCGCCGGCCGCTTAAGCGATGCGGTCACTGCTGCCGCGCTCTTGCGTTACGCGGTGCGCACCGGCAGACTGATTCCGAACTAAACGTTAATCCGGCGGCGTTGCCTTGGGATTCCAGCGATCTTCATGTTC
Organism: Vulcanimicrobiaceae bacterium; assembly: GCA_051986335.1. Taxonomy (GTDB): domain Bacteria; phylum Vulcanimicrobiota; class Vulcanimicrobiia; order Vulcanimicrobiales; family Vulcanimicrobiaceae; genus JBPYDW01. The sequence goes on from JBPYDW010000094.1 coordinate 752, forward strand.
GGCCAGCGCATGATTGATCCAACGCGACCAGGTGAACAGCGCGTCGGAGAGCCGGTTTAGGAACTGCAGCGTTTCGTCCGAAGCGTCTTCACCCGACGCCCGCAAGGCGACCAATAGCCGCTCGGCGCGACGGCACACCGTGCGCGCTTGATGCAGGAGCGCGCCCGGCATCGAACCACCGGGGTGAATGAAGGTGTTGAGCGGCTCGAGATCGTTCTGCGTTTCGTCGATGGCGCGCTCCAGTGCGGCGACATCGGAGTGGGCGATCGACGGCGTTTCCGGGCGCCGGTCGTTTGGCAGTGTCGCCAGATCGCTGCCCAAATTGAAGAGCGCGTCTTGCACCCAGGCGAGCCATGCATCGAGGCGCGCTGCGGTGGCATTGCGCGTAATCGCCGAGCGCAACGCGCTGCGCGCGACGCCGATTGCGGCGCTGAGCTCGTCGACCGTGCCGTAGCACTCTAAACGCGGCGAATCCTTTGCAACGCGCTGACCGCCGACCAGGCCTGACGTGCCGTCGTCGCCGGTGCGTGTATAGATGCGAGTGAACTTCGGCATCGTTGCGGCCTTCGCCGCAGCTGCGGTTGTGCCCCAGGAGGCCGCCGGCGCGAAGCGCGCGAATCGGGGCCGGTCATGTCCGAAGCGCCTCTGCCTAAAGAGATACCTCCTAAAGGCGAAGATCTCTCTGCGTGGTACACCGCCGTCACCCTGAAGGCCGAGCTCGTCTCGTACTCGCCCGTCCGCGGCTGCGTGGTGCTGCGTCCGTACGGTTTCGGCATGTGGGAGAATCTGCAGCGCGAGCTCGACGCGCGGTTCAAAGCGACCGGTCACGAAAACGCCTACTTTCCGCTGCTCATTCCCGAGCATCTGCTCGCTCGCGAAGCCGAACACGTCGAAGGCTTTGCCCCCGAAGTCGCGTGGGTTACGCAGGGCGGACAAGAGGTCCTGACCGAGCGTCTTGCGATTCGCCCGACCTCGGAAGTGATCATCGGCACGATGTACGCGCAGTGGATCGAATCCTATCGCGATCTGCCGATCCTCATCAACCAGTGGGCAAACGTGCTGCGCTGGGAAAAGGCGACGCGACCCTTCCTGCGCACGATGGAGTTTCTGTGGCAGGAGGGACACACCGCGCACGCGACCGCGCAGGAGGCGCGTGAAGAAACGCTGCGCATGCTTGACGTCTACAGAGATTTTGCCGAAAACGTCGCGGCGTTGCCGGTCTATGCCGGCGTGAAGAGTGCGAGCGAGCGTTTTCCGGGCGCGAATGAAACATACTCGATCGAAGCGCTGATGCCCGACGGCAAGGCGCTGCAGTCGGGAACCTCGCACGACCTCGGCCAGAACTTTGCCAAGGCCTACGACATCACGTTCGCCGATCGCGATCAGTCGATTCAGCATGCCTACACGACCTCGTGGGGCATGTCGTGGCGGATGCTCGGCGCAGTCATCATGGCGCACGGCGACGATCGCGGATTGCGCATTCCGCCCAAACTGGCGCCGATCGAGGCGGTCTTCGTGCCGATCGCGCGCGGCGGCGACGAGCGGCCGATCGCCAAAGCGAAAGAGCTCGCTGCGGCGTTACGCGCGCAGGGCCGGCGCGTGCGCGTCGACGAGCGCGAGCAGACGCCGGGGTGGAAGTACGCCGACTGGGAGATGCGCGGCGTACCGCTGCGCATCGAGGTCGGGCCCAAGGACTTGGAAAAGGGCAGCGTCATGCTCGTGCGCCGCGACTTGCGCGTCGGCGAGCCTGGCGCGAAGTCGGCAGTTGCGTTCGACGCTCTCGGCGGTGCGGTCGAGGAGCAGCTAATTGCGGTGCAAGCGTCGCTCTATGCGCAGGCCGCCGAGTTTTTGCGCAGCCACACGTTCCGGACGAGCGATCGCGACGAGTTCCTCGCGCGAAGCAAGAACCGCCACGGGATGATCGACATCGCCTGGTGCGAGCGCTCGGAGTGCGAAGCGTACGTGAAAGAAACGACCGGCGCCACCACCCGCGTGTTGCGCCCGCTCGAGGGCGGCGAAACCGTTTGCATCGTCTGCGGCGAGCCGGCCAAGGTGCGAGCCTACTTTGCGCAATCGTATTAACCACTGTGGTCGCTCGCGCCAGTATTGTCATCCTGAGCGCAGCTCGCGCCAGCATTGTCATCCTGAGCGCAGCTCGCGCCAGTACTGTCATCCTGAGCGCAGCTCGCGACAGCGAGCGCAGTCGAAGGACCGGCGTAACCCCATGCTGCTTGCAATGCTCCTGGCTTGCGCAATAAACAGCGTGCATGCGGCGGCCGCGCCGGCGTCGCTGGCATCGATCGACGCCAACGCCCGCGCCGGCGGAAGCCGCAGGGATGTTGCCGTTCGCATCGGCACGGCGCTGCTCGCGCGCGAGTGGCCGGCGCAGGTGCAAAAGATCACCGCCGACTCGGTGGACGGTGTTTTGGTCGTCGCCTTGCGGATATCGGGTGTAAAGTTTCACCACCCGCTCACGCGCAGCAGCTTTAGCGACGAGATCGCTTCCCTGGTGCGCGGCGCCTTCGCGGCCGAGCACAGCGTTAGCGAAGTAGACGTTTGGGCGAGCGTGCCGCTCGACGTCGGCCGGGGGGTCGTCGTCTCCGGCGATCTTGCGCAGCCGACGAACCGCACGGTCTTCAGCGTCACGGCGCTGCGTGGAGAGTCCGCAGATTCGCTGCGCGCACGCTTGGCCTCCGGCAAGGATGTGTACTGGGACGAGGATTGGGTACGTACTTTCCTCAAACAGACAGATTAGATGTACCGCAAGACCGTATTACCGAACGGCGTTCGTGTCATAACCGAGTCGATGCCGGCCGTCCGCTCGGCCTCGATCGGTATCTGGGCCGACGTGGGCTCGTCGTCGGAACGGACCGAGCAGCGCGGCATCTCTCATTTGGTCGAGCACATGCTGTTCAAAGGAACGCAGACGCGCAGCGCCCGGGAGATTGCCGAAGTTATGGATGGCGTCGGCGGCAACCTCAACGCATTCACCGACAAAGAGGCGACGTGTTACTACGCCAAGGTTATGGACCGGCACGTCTCGCTCGCGCTCGACGTTCTCTCCGATATGTTTTTGCGCTCGCTCTTCGACGCAGAGGAGTTGAGTAAAGAGCAGAAAGTCGTTCTGGAAGAGATCAAGATGTACGACGACTCGCCCGACGAGTTGATCCACGATCTGTTCATCCAGACGATGTGGCGCGGAGCCAATCTCGGCGATCCTACAATTGGATTCGCCTCGACCGTCACCCATATCACGCCGGCCGATCTCTTCGCTCACTTGCACGCGCACTATCGTCCCAACGCCGTCGTCGTGACGGCTGCGGGCAACGTCAACCACGACGAGTTCGTGGCGCTGGTCGAGCAGCGCTTCGCCGGCTTCGGCGGCAGTTGCCCGCTTCCCAAACCCGAGTCGCCGCACACCTCGCCCGACACGCTCTTCCGGCAAAAGGACAGCGAACAGGCCTACGTCGTGCTCGGCTCGCGCGGTCTCGCGGCAGTTGACGAACGGCGCTACGCCCTTTCGGTGCTCGACACGATTTTGGGCGGTGGAATGTCGAGCCGCCTGTTTCAAGAGATTCGCGAAAAACGCGGCCTGGTCTACACGGTCTACACGTTCCAAGCGTCGTACCGGGCTGCCGGATTGTTCGGTGTGTACGCCGGAACATCGCCCGAGAACGTGCAGCGCTGCATCGACGTCATCGGCGAGCAGATCGACCTCGTGCGTCACCAGCCGGTGGGCGAGGCCGAGCTGCATTTGGCCAAAGAGCACATTAAAGGCGGGCTCACGCTTTCGCTCGAGTCGTCGTCCAGCCGCATGATTCGGTTGGGACGCAACGAGTTCGCCTACGGCCGCGTCATCCCGACCGAGGAGATCGAGGCGCGTGTCGACGCGGTCACCGCGGACGAGATCCGCAGTCTTGCCGATGAGCTGCTCGCGCCCGCGAACCTCGGGCTGTGCATCTTAGGTCCCGTCGACGAAGCCAAGATTGACTGGAATAGAAGCGCAGCATAACCTCGCGGCGCTCCCGCCGTTCTGGTCCTGGCAACTCGTCTTTGCCGTGGTCCTGAACCTGGCGTTGCAGGCGCTCACCATCGGCGCGTACGCATCGCGCCTTGCCGGCGTGCAAACGCTTCGCATCGCCACCTCGATCTCGCTGTTCAATCTGATCGTCACCGCCAGCCGCTTAGCCAGCCTGTTCTACACGCCGATGCTGGGCGCGATCACCGACAAAGCCAATCGCCTCGCGCTGCACGGTCAGCGCGACTTCGCGTTGCATCAATACGACTGGCAACTGCGCACGATCATCTTTGCAGGAACGATCGGCACCGCGCTCGGCGCGCTGATGCTGCCGACGTTCCTGCTGCTGTTCCGCCGCGGCATCGCTGCGTTCGAGCGCCTGGGTTCGGTGCCGCGCGCCTTGCTGCGTTTCTCCGATCCGGGCGTCATCTTGGATGTTGGCCGGTCGATTGCCGGCCCGCTTCCGCGCGATTGGAGTCGCTTTCGTCTTTCGCACGTGCCGTTTAAGCTAATTGTCGCCAACCTGATCGTCACCGCCGTCTATGCGGTAGGCGTCGTCGCCGCGGCGTACGCGAGTCTCATCGAACCCTCGATCGCACGTACGGCGCTGCTCGCTTCCGGCTTGGTCAACGGCATCGCGACGATCGCCTTTACCCTTATCGTCGACCCGACCTCGGCGTTCATGTCCGACCAAGCCGCCCGCGGCGAACGCCCGGTAGAGGACATCAAGTCGCTGGTTTTCTATCTGTCGCTAAGCGCCATCGTAGGGACGCTGCTCTCGCAGGCGATCCTCTACCCGGCAGCCGTGTTCATCAGCTGGGGTGCGGCGCTCTTCAATCGGTGAGGTTCGCAGTGGTACGCTTTCGTTTTCTTTGCGCCATCCTGGTGGCGCTTGCGGCAACGGGTTGCGCCGGACCGGTGCAGCAGTGGATCGTCAACACGCGCATTCATCAAGGCGACGCTGCGGTCAAGCGCGGCAACGTCCGCGACGCGGAAACGTCGTACCGCCTGGCGCTGCGCGTCGATCCTAAGAACGACCGCGCGCGCGCCGGTTTCGTCAACGCCGCCGCCGACTTGGCCCAGGTCGAATACGAAAAGGGCCAGTTCGAGGATGGACTGGCTACGCTCGCCGACGCGGCGAAGGTCGATCCGCAGAACGTGCGCGTCCAAGGTCTACGCTCGACGATCGAGCAGGCCAAGCTCAATCGCGAAATCGTCATCTCCAACTATCCGACGTACAGCCTTACCGGCCAGCAG
>JBPYDW010000095.1:0-2237 GCA_051986335.1 Vulcanimicrobiaceae bacterium
GGCCGCCGCGTCAACCGCTTCGAGCACCTTCGCCACTGGGAAATCGACGCCGTTCATTGCTTTGAACGTCGCATCGTCGAGGGAGTCGAGACTCACGGTGATTCGCGCCAGACCCGCAGCTTTTAGCGCCTTCGCCTTAGCCTTGAGCGCCGAACCGTTCGTTGTCAGCGTCAGCACTACGTCGGGCAATGCTTCCGCGAGCATCGCGACGAGCTTTTCGATCTCCTTGCGCACGAGCGGCTCGCCGCCAGTAAGGCGGATCTTTCGGACACCGTGCCCGTGGAAAATCTTTGCGACGCGAACGATTTCTTCAAACCTTAGGAGCTCTGCAGGCGGCAAGAACTGATAATCATGTCCGAAGACTTCCTTGGGCATGCAGTAGACACAGCGAAGGTTGCAACGATCGGTCACCGAAATCCGAAGGTCTCCTAGGGGTCGGCCCCTTGTGTCTACGACGCGGCCTGACGCTTGGCGATGGAGGTCAACACTCATTGCGGACCCATGTCTCCTCGCCGTCGACGTAATGCTCCTTTTTCCAGATTGCCGCTCGCCGTTTCAACTCGTCGATTGCGTATTCGCATACGTCGAAGGCCACGCCGCGATGCGCCGAAGCAGCCGTGACGGCAACGGAGATCTCGCCGACACGTAAATCACCGACGCGATGCGCGATCGCAAGCTCCACGGCTCCAAACCGCTCTCGCGCCTCTTGCGCGATTCGCTCGAACTCGACGATTGCCATCTCTTCGTAGGCTTCGTACGAGAGGCCGTTCACTCTGCGGCCGTCGGAGGCGCGCTCGCGCACGATGCCAAGAAAGGTAACGACGCCGCCGTTTTCATCCCGCCGGACCGCCGCTTCGACCGCACGCGGGTCGATCGCGTCGCGCGTAATCGCGAACACGTCGCGTCAACCTCCGATCTGCGACATTAGGTCTCTCGCACGTACCGATCCGCGGCGACGTAGACGAATGCCAAGACCACCACATAGAGTGCGCTGAATACGTAAGCGAACGGACGTTCTTTCCCCGGCTCTCCAACGTGTAAAATTGCAACCCACAAAATTGCAAGCGCCACCAGCGCAACGATGGCTTTTGTGCCTTGCCACAGCATTCCGTGCAGCGTGTAACGTTTCGCAATCTCCGCATACAAGAAAAAGATCACCGGCGCCGTGAAAATGATGTATGCGATAGCCTCAAATGTGCTAGGCGAAGTCAACCCAGCATTATCCATCGGCGGAACCGGTTTGGAACCACGCGAGACTGAGACCAAGCACGAGTGCGGCTTGCATGCGCAATGACTTATAGGCGAGCCGGGCTGTCCCCTCGAAAGCGTTTTACACTTGTGGCGGAGATTTTGGTGCCGGTCGACGGCTCGGAGTATTCCACGAAGGCGCTGCGCGTGGCAATCGAGTTGGCTCGTGCGCTCGGCACGGAACTGGTCATCTTGAACGTGGCGGACCTCGAGCGGGCCGCGATGCTCAGCGGAGGTCAGGCGCAAGTCATCCCGCAGGCTTTAGCGGAGGTGCAGGCCGAGAGTCGTCAGATCGTCGACGACGCGCTCAGTCTCGTGCCGCCCGATGTACGCGCCTCTACGCGCCTCGTCGACGGCATTCCCGTCGACCAGATCGAACGTATCGCAGGCGAGACGCAACCAAGCTTCGTCGTAATGGGGACGCACGGCCGCAGCGGCCTGAGTCGCGCGTTCAACGGTAGCGTCGCCGAAGGTGTTGCGCGGAAGTCTCCCGTTCCGGTGGTGATGGTCCCGCCCGAACGCCGCCCAACTGAGGTAACGTCTTGACGGCCCTCACTGCGCGGAAGAATGCCAAAGCCGGCACACTCGCACGTGCGAATGTGCCGGATGCTTCAGTGTGGCTACAGTACGACTACATTACGTAAAGCTGCAGCGTTGCGGGATCGACATAATAGAAGCCCGCGAGCACGTACATGTTCGGATACGCGCACATCACGCTGTCATTCGGACCGTAGATGTAGACCAGATTCTGCGGCCCACACATCGCCGGTTGTAGACCGTAGGCTTGGAAGAGCCACCAGCCGGGGCTGCCGACCCCCGGTTGGACGAAACGAGTCTGATTCCAAAACGATACGCCCGCTGCCATCGTGAAAGGCCCGAACGGACCCCAGAATCCGCCGCCCCAATAGCCGGCGTTCACGGCCCATGGCACACCGTTGTTCCATCCCCAGCGCGTTCCAAACCAGCGCGGGTTTACTAACGCGGAGTTC
>JBPYDW010000096.1:0-2103 GCA_051986335.1 Vulcanimicrobiaceae bacterium
GGCGAACGTGCGGCAACAGCGCCTCGGCGGCGCCGGTCAGCACCGCGTAGCTTACCCGCGCGTCGCGGTCGGTGCGCTCGCGGCGGATCAGCCCGATCTTCTCCAGCGGCAGAAGCGCCCGCGTCACCCCCGAGGGGGTGAGGTGGAGCGCGCGAGCCAGCTCGGCCGGTTTTTGCCGGCCGCCACCGGCGGCGATCGCCTCCAGCAGCAGGTAGTCGCTGAAGGCGAGGCCGTGGATGGCGCCGAGCCGCGCGTCCATCGTGGCCGAGGCCGAGGCGTGAGCGCGAGCGAGCAGATTGAGTGCGAGCATCGGAGAGGTCATGAGGAGGAATATACTTGAGCGCTCAACTATTTGTCAAGCTGCTCGCGTGGTTTGGCGGGTTTTCCGCTTGACGCCGGCAGGGACTTCCGGCTAAGATGCGTGAGCGCCACGCGGCTCCGGCTACGCGGCGATCATTTTCTTACGCACCAAGGACCAGCGAGATGCGAACCAACCAAACCTACCAGCAAAAGACGGCCGACACCAGCCACCAATGGTACATCGTCGACGCCGCCGGCCAGCGTCTGGGCACTCTGGCGGTTCGCATCGCGCGCGCGCTTTCCGGCAAATACAAGCCGACCTGGACCCCGCACATCGACGACGGCGATAACGTCGTGGTCATCAACGCCGAGAAGGTTGAGCTCGGCGGCAAGAAGTGGGACGGTAAGATCTACCGCCGTCACAGCGGCTATCCCGGAGGCTTGAGCACGGAAACGGCGCGCGAAGTCCACACCAAGCATCCCGAGCGCTTGATCGAGCGGGCCGTTCGCGGCATGTTGCCGACCAATCGCATGCGCGACGTGCAGTTGACGCGGCTCCGCGTCTTCGCCGGCTCGCAACATCCCCACGACGCGCAACAGCCCAAGCCGCTGTTCTAGGAGTAGTTTTGAACGACGTCATTCAGTCCACCGGCCGCCGCAAACGCGCTATCGCGCGGGTCAAACTCTCGCTCGGCCAAGGCGTGATCACCATCAACTCCAAACCGATCGACGAATACTTCCCGCGACCGCAGCTGCAACAGGTCGTGCGCCAACCGCTCGAAGCCACCCAGAGCGCGTCGCGCTTCGACGTTACGGTGAAGGCAATCGGCGGCGGAATTACCGGCCAGGCCGGCGCGGTACGCCATGGCATCGCCCGGGCGCTGCTGGAGATGGACGAGACGTTTAAGGATGCGTTGCGCAAAGAGGGATTCCTGACGCGCGACCCACGCGAAAAAGAATCGAAGAAGTACGGCCGCAAGAAGGCGCGCAAGCGCTTCCAGTACTCGAAGCGTTAATCCTGAGAATTACTCGGCAGCGTAGAGCGCTCGCTTAGCAGTTTAAGCGTCGACGACCGCGAAAGGAGTCGCCCTATGGGCGGCTCTTTCGTACGCTACGGGGTTCGCATCGTCTTAGTACTGGCCGGAGCGGCGGCGGTCTTATTGCGGCCGAGTCCGGCCTGGATCGAACGCTCGTACGCCAACGGTGCATACCCGGAATGGCAGCGAGCCGCATCGAGCGTCACGCTGCGGTTGCCGTTTTCGCTCGGCGACGTCGTCGGACTCTCCGGTATCGCCGCCGGCATCTGGATCGTGGTGCGCGCCGTTCGCGAAACGAAAGCGCAGAAGAACTGGCGCCCGATCGCATCCGGCGCGCTCTCGTTATTGGCGCTAGCCGGCCTGTACGCGGTGTGGTTTATGGTCAGTTGGGGCTGGAACTACAATCGCGCTCCGCTGGAATCACGGGTGGCCTACGACTCGTCGCGCGAGAACCGCGACGCGTTGGCCCGCTTGCGCGAAATCGCCATCGCGCGCATGAACGCACTGGCTGCACCCGCGCACGCGCATAAGAACGAGCCACTCAACCTCGATGCGCTGTACGGCGCATGGCTGCCGGTCGTGCAACGTTTGGGAAACGACTGGTCGCCGGCGGTCGGCAAACCGAAAGTCAGTATTGCTGATCCGTTTATGAACGCCACCGGCACCAGCGGATTCATCAATCCCTTCACCCTGGAATCGCAGCTCGCGACCGATTTGCTGTGGTTCGAGCGGCCGTTCAACATGGCTCACGAATGGACGCACGTCG
>JBPYDW010000097.1:0-2768 GCA_051986335.1 Vulcanimicrobiaceae bacterium
TCCGGCCCGGATATTCGGGTCCCGCGGGAGTTCGCGCCAGCGCCTCGCCTAGCGGACGCAAAACCGACGCCATCATGCGCAACGTTCCGCGCGCGAGCAGGCGCAGTTCGTCTTCGTTCTCTCCGCCATGCGCGAAGAACCGCACGAGCATCATCAGCATCAAGTCGTAAGTGCCGTTGAAAAGCCCGGCAAGCTCCGCAGCGACCGGATCGGTAATCCGATTCGTACCATCGACCGTTGCAACGCCTCTTGTGGTGGGGTTGGTCAGCATCGGCCGAAACGGTTCGAAGACCCGCCCTTCGCGTTGAGCCTTGGCCATGAGATCATCGTGCTCGGTCTTGATCGATTCGAACACCACGAAATGCGCGTCGGGATGATCCTTGGTAGGAGATTCGCCTTGTTCGACGATCATTTCGATCGCTCGGCGCGCCGATGCCGCATCGACTACCTGCACAAGCTCTTTGGGAAGATCGAGGTATGCCGGATTCGCCTGCACGGCCGGATCGCCGATAAAGAGGCGGTTTTCGGGTATGCAGCCGAACGCCGACTCGATCTTATGGTAAAACTCGCCGACTGTCTGAAAGTCGATGTCGAACGGCTCGACGGAATTTCGCAGGCGAACCAACTCGGTGGTATCCACGTCGCCGGAGGTTCGCTGTCGCACCTCTTCGTACTGCGCCATCCGCTCGGGCGGGAGCACGCCTTGTTCGGGCAGTTCGTAGCAGATAAAGCGTTCGATCAAAGCGCGCGACAACGGCTCGAGCGTGATTTGGATACCGAACGGGAAGGTTGACGCCGGCAGAGGGAAGTTCGAGCGGACGAAGTGCGGGGCACCGCCGACGGCAGTCAAGATGTTTGAAACCTGCGCCAAATGCAGCATCTCTTCCACCGCGACCTTGGCGATTTTCCGCTTCCACTCGCGCACCGTCACCATCTCGTCGAAGGTCAGCCCGCCCTCTTCGAGCCGCGTCTTTATCGAATAGCCGGCGTAGAGGTACGAACACGCGAGGTCGTGTTCGAGTTCCGACGCGCGCGTCAAGAGGTAGAGCAGCTCCTCGCGGGTTTCGACTGGAGCGATGGTTTGGGGTTGCACTCTTGTTACAGTCATGGCTTCCCTGGGTATCAGCGTCGAAGAACGCCTAGACTAATGCAATACAGTGCAGTATTGTATTACCGTGGCTAAGAATCCGTCAAGACGTGGACGGGGCCGCCGACGCGATCCGCAGATCGACGCTCGCGTGCTTGCTGTGGCCACTCGGCAGCTTTCCCGGCTGGGCTACGAAGCTATGTCGGTTTCCGCCGTTGCTGCTGGTGCCGGCACGACGCGTCAGGCGCTCTATCGCCGATGGCGGACGAAAAAAAGCCTAGCAACCGCGGCTCTTTGCGGCTTTAGCGATGCGGGACGCCAGGTTGCTGCACGTCATCCGCTCGACGAATTGGTGGCCGAACTCGAAGATTTTCAGCGCGGGGTCTCGCGGCCCGGTCGCCTCTCCTTGGTGGGGACGATGTTGCAAGACGGTACCGCCGCCGATTTGCGAGCCAGATACCGAGCCGAGATCGTAGCGCCGCGCCGCCGGCGCATCCGCACCATTCTCGAGCGTGCACGCAATGAGGAACTGATCGATCGTAACGCCGACCTCGACGTTGCCGTGACGATGTGCACCGGCTCCTGGTACGCGCGCGCTCTAGCGGGGTCGGAGCCGCCTGCCGATTGGCCGGCCCGCACCGCCGCGCTGGTGTGGCGCGCGGTCGGAGGAACGCCGCATTAATTCACGCTAGCGCGTTTGCAGTGCCGCGTTGGCGTTCGTTACCGACGAGATGATGCGGTCGTGCGCTTTTTTTACGACCTCCTGCTTTCCGCCGGCGAAGACGATCTCGGGAAAGCTCGTAAAGACTCGGTCGATCGTGTGATAGTAGGCGTTGATGAGCAGGCCGTCGGGCATAAAGAAGGCGTCCCGTGAGCTTTGCTCGCGGGCAGCAATAGCTTCCATTGCGGCGACGTCGCCCTTCGCCTCGGCCTGCTGCATTGCGAGATCGGTGGTGTGAGCCGCTTGTTGATACTGGTTGAGTGCCTGACGAATGTCGTCGTACGTCACGGTGCCGTTGCTTTTCTCAAAGGCCGCGACCTGAACCGCCATCAAATCGCTGAGCATCTGCGCGGGGATCTCTTCGATTCGCAATGGCTGGACCGTGGCGTTCGCTGCGCGCATCGCTTGGATGCCGGTCACCTGCGCGGTAATGACGGCTTCGCGCATCCCCGGGTCGTAGGTACGAAGACCATCAATATTATCTTCGGCAGTGTGGTGAGCGCCAAACGAGCCGTAGTAGCCGTTCGAGGTACTGAGCACTCCGAGCATGTAGGAAAAGTTTTGATGATCGGAGCCGCCGACGATCGGGTTGAGTAGCGGCCTGACCCGCTGATCGCGCATACCGAGCATCGTCTTTCCGTCGGCCCCCGGTACGACGTCGCAGATCTGTTTCATGAACGCATACAGGCCCGGCGACGCGCTGACGATGAATGGATCGCCGGTCGTGAGCTGGTCGGTGTTGATGTATTGAAAGACGTTCTTGCGCAGGGCCGGATTTTGGTAGATGTAAGCCGCCGAACCGTAGAGACCCAACTCGTGGCCATCCCAAGAGGCGAACTCAATCGTACGCTTCGGTCTCCAGCCTTGCTTTGCCAGCGCGGCAAAACCGTCGGCATCTTGCAACAAGACCGTCGTCCCGCTTCCGGGATCGATCGCGCCGAAGGTCATTGCGTCGCGATG